>DASTYM010000118.1:0-8700 GCA_035764995.1 Cyclobacteriaceae bacterium
ACTTTTAGAAAAAGTAGAAGACTGGGCAAAGGAAAAAGGATTGACCGCCATTCATGGTCCGCTTGGTTTTACAGATTTGGATCATCAAGGAATGTTGATTGAGGGCTATGATCAATTGGGAACTCTTGCCACCATTTACAATTATCCATATTACCCGAGGTTGCTTGAGAAATTGGGTTACAAAAAAGATATTGACTGGGTGGAATACAAAATAAATATACCATGCACAGTACCCGAAAAGTTATCGAAAATAGCATCTATGGTTCAACGAAGGTTGGGCCTCCACGCGTTGGTTACACGTTCAGCCAAAGAAATATTGCCATACGCAAATGGAATATTTGACCTGATTAATTCAACTTATACCGATTTGTACGGGGTTGTTCCTCTTACCAAAAAACAAATTGATTACTACACGAAACAGTACTTTTCATTTATACGACCCGATTTTGTTTCCTTGATTGTTGACAAGGATGGTAAACTGGTTGCCTTTGGAATTACGATGCCTTCCTTGTCTTTAGCCTTACAAAAGGCTAAAGGTAGTTTGTTACCATCTGGTTTCATTCATATTTTAAAAGCTCTGAAAAGAAATAAAACAGGTGATTTGTATTTGGTGGCAGTACGTAAGGAGTTGCAAGGTAAAGGCATAAATGCTATGCTCATGTATGAATTGACAAAATCTTATATTAAAAATGGAATTGAATACGCAGAATCAAACCCAGAGTTAGAAAGTAATGTGCAAGTACAATCGCTTTGGGGGTATTACGAAGCTGAGCAGCATAAGCGCAGACGCTGTTTTATCAAATATTTATAGGATAACCAGCCATGAAAAATAAAGTTCTCATTACAGGAGCCAGCGGTTTCATTGGAAGTTTTTTGGTGGAAGAGGCCCTTCATCAGGGTTTTGAAGTATGGGCCGGTATTCGTAACACAAGCAGTAGAGAATATCTAAAAGACAACCGCATTAAATTCGTTGAACTGAACCTTTCTTCAGAGGAAAGTCTGAAAAAAAAAATCATTTCATTAGTTGACCAGCATGGCGCCTTTGATTATGTGATTCATAATGCGGGTATCACGTATGCGCCAATAAAAAAAGATTTTATACAAGTAAATTATTCCTATACAAAAAATTTGACAAATGCTATCCGGACTTCCGGAATACCGTTGAAAAAATTTGTTCTTATCAGTTCACTTGCAGCTTTGGGCCCAGGCAACAGTGAAACTTTTGAGCCCATCAAAATCTCAGACACTCCACATCCAATATCCACTTATGGAAAAAGTAAACTTATGGCTGAACAACACCTGAGGTCCCTCCACTCGTTTCCTTACCTGATTATCAATCCTACGGCAGTTTATGGTCCGCGCGATAAAGATTTTCTTGGGTTGATCAAGTTGATCAGGCATGGGTTTGAATTTTATATAAGGGGCAACCGTCAAATGATTTCACTCCTCCACGTAAAAGATCTGGCCAGGGCCGTGATGCTGGCGATGAAATCACCTGTCCGAAATCAATCTTATTTAATTTCTGATGGTTTTGATTATGATAAAGAACAATTGGGTGAGGTTATTAAGAAAATTCTCGGTAAAAGAACCGTGAAATATAAATTACCGGCTACACCCCTTCGATGGGCAATGAAGGGAATTGAAACTATTTATTTGCTTTTTGGCAAGCAATCTTTCTTAAATGTTGAGAAGGTAAATGAAATAAGCAGCGCCAACTGGAAATGCAATAGCGAGGAAATCTGGCGCGACATTCGCACATCACCGGAATTTACACTGGAGAAAGGAATGGAAGAAACTTTAGATTGGTATAAAGAAAATGGCTGGATAAAGTAACTTCTGACTTCGGGCAAAAACTTATGTTTTATTGCTTTTAGTTGCCCGTTCTGATAGACTGAACCCTGGTAACCACTACCCTGATCATCATTCCAATAATATTTAAGGGCATCTCTAAAAACTCTGTGTACCCTCTCTTCTGGAGAAGGGTGACGGGTTGAGGTCATAAAGCAAGGTTTTTAGAGATACCCGTAATTCTATAAAAGACTGGTTTGTCTTTTTATTAACTTTGCAAAAGAAAAGGAGAGCCAGCCGAAATTATGATAGTAGATACGTTAACAAAAGAACCCACGGCAGAATTAATTTCTAAATTAAAGAAAAGCAAAAACGCTATCATCCTTGCGCATTATTATCAGGAGCCTGAAATACAGGAAGTAGCGGATATGGTTGGAGATAGTTTACAAATGGCTCAGTATGCCGCTGCTTCCAAGGCTGATATTCTGGTAGTAGCCGGGGTTTACTTTATGGCGGAGACAGCCAAAATACTTAACCCTTCGCGCAAAGTATTGCTCCCTGATTTAACGGCCGGTTGCTCACTGGCTGATTCATGCCCGCCTGATGCATTCAAATTATTCATTCAAAAACACCCAGGCTCACCAGTAGTTACCTACGTTAATTGCAGTGCAGAAATAAAGGCAATGAGTGATGTGGTATGTACTTCATCCAATGCAGTGAAGGTCATCAATTCCATTCAAAGCGATAAGCCAATAATTTTTGCCCCTGATATTAATTTAGGTAAGTATTTGATAAAGCAAACTGGTCGCGATCTGTTGTTATGGAATGGCAGTTGTGTGGTGCATGAAAATTTTTCAATCGACAAAATATTGGAACTTCACCGTCTGCATCCGAAAGCAAAGTTCATTGCTCATCCAGAATCGCAGCCACATATCCTGAAAATTGCATCCTATATCGGTTCTACAAAAGGAATGATCGACTTTGTGAAGCGGGATTCTTGCCAGGAGTTCATAGTAGCCACCGAAGCCGGCATTTTGCATCAAATGCGCAAAGAAGTGCCTTATAAAACGTTGATACCCGCCCCGGCCTACGAGGATAATGTTTGTGCGTGCAGCGAATGCCCGTATATGAAAATGAATACGCTTGAAAAACTCTATGCTTGTCTGCAGGAAGAGAAACCTGCTATAGAGTTAAAAGAAGAAGTTCGAATTCCTGCCGCAATTGCTTTGGATCGGATGCTGCAATTGTCATAGGAGGCCGCCTGCTCTTTACCCACCTCAATTACTGAGCCTGTAATAGGGCAATTCCATGGTAGGTACAAATCCCAGCTTTTGGGCCAATTTATAAGAGCCAGTGTTTTCTAACCGGCAGGCCCAGATGGGTTCAGTTTTCCTTTCAATACAATAATCAATCATCGCGGCACAAACCTTTTCAGCTAATCCTTTATTTCTAAATTCCGCAATCGTTTCAATACCTAATTCCAGTTTGCCTGGAGCAAGAAAAGATGAAAAAGATGTAGCAGCTAATTTACCTTCAACATACAGGCTAAAGGCTACTCCTGCGCTTCGGAAATCCGTGGGTGAATTCCAAAAAGCTTCTGGAACAACGCTCCCTTCCATTTCACCAAAGATATCCGCAGTGCTTTCCACTATTTTTATTTTTGGATTCTTATTGATTAGCTCCTCCCTGGCTTCGAAATATCTATCCTTATCGAAAACGAAATTCACCCTTGTGTTCAATTCAATCACTTCGCTGGTTTCATTCTCTTTATTGTCCCCGGATTTAATCAGGCTGTCTCTCAACAGATCTTTTAATGCAGCATTCCATTCATTTGGAAATACCTGCATCCATTCATGATGAGTTCTTTTCTTATCCGTATTTAAAGCGTATTCGCGGAATGCCGCGTTGAACTCTGAATTGGTATGGTCACCACCAAGCAATGACATTCCATAGTTATGCACGATGTAGAAAGTTCGGGGTGTATTTGCATCGTCAACGTAAACCCGACCATGTACTTTTTGATCGATCACGGCAGTAGCAAATAAACGATTGAAGTTCACCTGATTCAGGAGATTATTCAATTTCTTATAGTGTTCTTTCCCAAGGAGAATCATTTGTCAAAAAATTGATCTGCAGGGCAAGTAATTAAATGATGGAATTAAAAACCAGTTTCAGTTTTGAACTCTTTCTACCAGATCAGTTTTGATTCGTTTCGAAAACTCTGTTGCGTGACGGGCAAATCGTTGGCCAAAGATGTTCATCGCTTCATGATTTGGGTTCAAACCTTGCCTGGAAAAAACGCAGGTACTTTGGTTCGTAAATCATTTTAAGCCCCTTAATTCTTTTTCTTCTTTCAAAAACGGCCGCTGCCGATTCGGCAACAACGTCCATGTGTGCCTGTGTATAAACCCTGCGTGGAATAGTAAAGCGTACCAGTTCCAGCCTGGGATTATAGTTTTCGCCATTCGCTTTTCGCCCCGCTGATACGATACCGCGTTCCATAGTTCGAACTCCTGAATCGATGAATATTTCAGCAGCAAGTGTTTGAGCCGGAAAATCATCCTGAGTGAGGTGGGGAAGAAACGCTTTCGCATCCACAAAAATGCCATGCCCCCCAACAGGCTTTACGATCGGTATTCCAAAAGACTCCATCTTATGGCCGAGGTACTCAACCTGACCGACCCGGGCACGTTGATGATTATCGTTCAGACTTTCTTCAATGCCAACGGCAATAGCTTCCATGTCCCTTCCGGCCAGCCCGCCATACGTATGCAGTCCTTCATATACAACCACGAGGTTCCTCGCTTCTTCAAAAACGTTCCATTCATTGGTCGCCATAAAACCACCGATGTTCACCAATGCATCTTTTTTGGCGCTCATGGTGGCTCCATCGGTGTAAGAACAAATTTCTTTTACTATTTCTTTGATGCTTTTTCGGTCGTAGCCATTCTCGCGTTGCTTAATAAAGTAAGCATTTTCGGCTACACGGGTCATATCATGAATAATGAGGATGCCGTGTTTCCGTGAATAAGCACGCAACTCCTTCAGGTTTTTCATGCTGATCGGCTGTCCACCTGCCATGTTCACATTTGTAGCGATGCTGATGTACGGAATTTTTTTTGCACCATATTTTTTTATCAGGTTTTCTAATTTGTTGAGATCAACATTTCCTTTAAAAGGAAATTCGCTTACCGGGTCATGAGCCTCATCAATGATAATATCGTGGAAAGTACCGCCTGCCAATTCCTGATGAAGACGGGTGGTGGTGAAATACATATTCCCGGGAACAATATCCCCTTTCCTGATTAAAATTTTGGAAAGGATATTCTCAGCGCCACGCCCCTGGTGCGTGGGGATAATGTATTTGTATCCGTAATATTTGTGAATGGCCTGCTCCAAATGATAGTAACTTTTACTGCCTGCATAAGCTTCAT
Source organism: Cyclobacteriaceae bacterium (assembly GCA_035764995.1). Taxonomy (GTDB): domain Bacteria; phylum Bacteroidota; class Bacteroidia; order Cytophagales; family Cyclobacteriaceae; genus UBA2336. Next base: position 5,223 of record DASTYM010000118.1, read on the forward strand.
CGCCCAGCATGAAGGCTGACCATTGCCGGTCACTCATGGCATTGGTGCCACTATCGGTAAGCAAATCGATGTAAACGTCCTCGGATCGCAACAGAAAGGTATTATGACCTGCGTCCCGAATGGCCTTAATACGTTGTGCTTTGGTGGTCATCTTCAGCAGTTCCACCATTTTCATTTTATAGGGCTCTGCCCAGGAGCGTCTTCCAGGTTTTTTCTTAAGCATATTAATTTTTATTAAGACTTCCCACCTAAAGGCGGCAACGTTCCAAAAACCCAATCCCACAAAATCGTAGATACTCCAAAGGCTTTGGTTTCAGGATATTTGTAGTGGTGCAAAGCATGGTATTTCCACAATCGTTTAAAGGGTCCGTACAGGGGTGACTTAATCTTGTGCTCCGCATAATGCATCGAAATGTACAGCACATACCCAAAAAGAAATCCGGGGAAGAAAGCAATTGCATACTGTTGCATCAACACCCAGAACAGGCCGAAAAAACCAGTAATCAACACCAATGCAGGAAGCGGAGGCATGGCCAGCCGGGTAGGATCTTTAGGGTATTGATGGTGAATTCCGTGACCCAGGTATTGGATTTTAAGCCATAATTTGTTCTTTGTTTTTGTGTGGTACACAAAACGGTGTACACCGTATTCTGCAAGCGTCCATGTTAATGTACCTGCCACAAACAGGAAAGAAAAATTTAACAAAGTATGCCGCTCCAACGCATAATACGATACGACTGCAACAATAAGCAGGTGCAGCGTAACAGGGATGGAAATATGTGTACGGGTCAAACTTTCGATAAGCCGATTACTAAATAGCTGGCCTGTGGCAGTAGTCCGTGGCCTAAGGTTTTCGGGAATTTTGTCAATTGTACTTTCCATTGTTGGATATTTTTAGTCAGGTGTCCATTCAAACCTTGTTGTGAAATGACGAAGGAAGCTCATAAACAATCGGCAGTCCTTTTTTCTGTTCCTTCATCTCCAGCATATTTTCGACATAAATCAAAATAATTACTGTCCTGTTGTACTGTATCAGGCATCCCGCACCCGCCAAAGGTCACCCAATTAAAGGATAAAATTATCTTTTTTATAAATTATTTAAAGACTTAATTGTCTTTTATTAAGTTTGACAAACAAAATCCCTTCCGTATGAAGCAGCGAAATTTTATAGGCTATTTGATGCAGCCCCAAAACTGGTGGCTGCCATTGCTAATCATTTTCACTGTAAGCATGACGGGGGTGTTTATGATCGGGCTTCATACCTATACAGAAGCCCCTCCTGTGCCTGACTTTACTGCGGAGGACGGGAGAATGGTGTACAGTAAAGAAAGTATTCAAAAAGGCCAGGCTATTTTTCAAAAATACGCCCTGATGGAGTACGGGAGCATGTTTGGCGATGGCGCTTATCGCGGACCGGATTATTCGGCCGAAGCGTTACACTACACAGCCGTATTTATGGATGATTTTTATAATCACCAGTTGGAATCTCAGGCAGCTGATGACCAGGATCTTAAAAAATTAGGCATCTCGCAACGTATTAAGAATGAACTCAAAATCAACAAATACAACAAATCTGATAATACGGTAATCTTAAGTGAAGCACAGGCGTATGCTGCCCGTGAGCTGGCAACCTATTACAAAAATGTATTTGCCGACCCCGGGCAACAGCGGGCTGTTTCCCCTTCTGGTTACCTTACTGATTTGAATGAGATCACCGACCTCTCTGCATTTTTCTTTTGGGGCGGGTGGGTCTGTGCCGTTGAACGCCCTGGAAAGGACTATAGTTACACCCATAACTGGCCCTATGATGAAACAGCCGGAAATACGCCAAGTCCTGCTGTTATTATCTGGAGCATTGTGGGCTCTCTGGGGCTTGTTCTGGGATTAGGGATTGTACTTTATTATCACGGCAGGCTTGAAAAACTGGAAGACAAAGTTTTTACCAGCAACTCGGCACCACTGATGACGCATGCTGGTATTGAAAGATTTAAACCTACAATAACGCAAAAGGCGACTTACAAATTTTTTTATGCGGCCACACTTCTTTTTGCCGTTCAGGTGCTGGCCGGAATTTTAACCGTTCACGATTTTGTCGGCTTTGTTAATTTCTGGGGATTTAACATCCAGGAAGTTCTTCCGATAACCATCACCCGAAGTTGGCACGTTCAGCTTTCCTTGCTGTGGATTTCTGCATGTTGGATAGGGGCTTCATTTTTTGTTATGCCTATGCTCTCCCCTAAGGAACCGCGCGGCCAGTTAGCACTTATCAACTCCATGTTCGGGCTGATCATCATCCTGGTCGGAGGTTCATTCGTTGGCATGCTGATCGGGCCAAAAGGAATGGTAGGTGATTACTGGTATTGGATCGGCCACCAGGGCTGGGAGTATCTGGAACCCGGGAAAATATGGCAAGGATTACTGTATATCATTTTTGCACTATGGGTAGTGACCTTGTACAGAGGCCTTAAACCTGTAATGACATTGAAACAGCCCTGGGCTCTGCCGAACTGGTTAGTGTACGCGACCCTTAGCATCCTGGTGCTGCTTTGCTCCGGACTAATGTTTACCCCAAAGACAAATTTTGTCATCGCTGACTTTTGGCGATGGATGGTGATTCACATGTGGGCAGAGGCATTCTTTGAAGTTTTTACAACGATACTGATCGGCTACTTTATGGTACTCATGGGGCTTGTGAGTGCGCGTGCCGCCACACGAGTCATTTATCTGGCGAGTCTATTATTCCTCGGCTCAGGGTTGCTAGGCATTTCTCATAATTTCTATTGGAACGCAAAACCAGTATTCACAATGGCGTTGGGTTCTGTGTTTTCCACTTTGCAGGTTGTACCCCTGATCTTGTTAACGCTGGAAGCTTGGCGTTTCAGAAAACTGCCGGGGCAATTGGAGAAAGGTCAGAACGGGGGACCTCGCCAAACATTTGGATTTTCCGGTGCATTTCTTTTTCTGTTGGGCGTGAATTTTTGGAACTTTTTCGGGGCCGGTGTAATGGGTTTCATCATCAACCTGCCCATTGCCAATTATTACGAGCACGGCACGTACCTTACCGTGAATCACGGCCATGCTGCACTGATGGGTGTATACGGTAATCTTTCCCTGGCTGCCGTTCTTTTCTGTTGTCAGTTAATGTTTGAATCCAGCGTGTGGAACACAAGATTAGTAACTACCGCGTTTTGGTCTATTAATATAGGGTTGCTGCTCATGGTATTACTGGATTTGTTTCCAGCGGGGATACTGCAATTCAATGCTGTAGTCGAGAATGGATTGTGGTTTGCCCGCAGCAGCCAGTTTATCGACAGTACCGCATTTCAAAGTCTAACCTGGATGCGCATCATCGGAGGTTCCATTTTCGTTGTCGGGGGTGTTTTGCCGCTGGCATGGTTTATCGTTTCCAAAAGCGGGCACTTAAAAAAGGTTGATATAAACCATGAGGGGAATGGCCATCAGGAAAATGGATATTCGG
>DASTYM010000119.1:0-12981 GCA_035764995.1 Cyclobacteriaceae bacterium
AGAAACACCCCGGTCCTTTTATATTCATATCGCCATCGCGCCTACCAAAAACCCTGATCGCACCGAATGGTTTGTAGAGAAGGCAATTGAAATCGGAGTGGATGAAATAAGCTTCCTGCTGTGCGATAATTCAGAACGCGCTGCGCTCAAAACTGACCGGATAGAAAAATTGGCGATCAGTGCGATGAAGCAATCTCTTCGATTTACATTAGCTAAAATAAATCACATGGTACTGCTCAAGGACTTTGTGAATGAAACAAAGTCTGGCACAAAATTCATCGCGTTCGTTGATCAAACCAATCCTGATCATTTAATCAAGCAAGCATCCGCAAAATCAAATTATGTTGTGCTTATAGGACCGGAAGGAGATTTTTCGAAAAAAGAATTAGCGTTAGCAATTGAGCATGGCTATAAAAAAGTAAGCCTGGGCCCTAATCGGTTGCGAACTGAAACCGCAGGGCTCGCAGCTTGTCATATTCTGAATTTAATTAACGCTTAGAATGGCCTTAAACTACATCTGGGTTGCTTTCTTCTTAATTGCCTTCATAGTAGGCCTGATTAAACTTGTCTTCTTTCAGGATGCAACTGTTTTTCCAAAGATGATGGAAGCGACCTTTGAGATGGCGAAGACAGGCTTCACTATTTCAATTGGACTCACAGGCGTGATGACCCTTTGGTTAGGACTGATGAAAATTGGCGAACGAGGTGGCATGATATTCTTCATTTCAAGATTGTTCGGACCATTCTTTTCAAGACTTTTCCCTGAAGTACCGCGTGACCATCCGGCAAACGGTGCCATTATCATGAACTTTAGTGCCAATATTTTAGGCCTCGATAATGCTGCTACTCCACTCGGTTTGAAGGCTATGAAAGAATTACAGGAAATTAATCCGGATAAAGACACCGCCTCGAATGCTCAGATCATGTTCCTGGTTTTGAATGCATCCGGATTAACCATCATACCGATTTCAATCATTGCAGATCGCGTAACCATGGGTTCTTTAAATCCTACAAGCATTTTTATTCCCATTCTGGTCGCTCATTCTTGTGCTACCCTTGCCGGACTGATTTACGTTTCAATCAGGCAACGAATTAATTTGCTCGATCCGATACTCCTCGCCTACCTGTTGGGAATGACAGGTGTTATTGGATTAGGTGTTTGGTACTTTTCAACTCTTTCACAACAAGATCTTCAAACACAATCACTCTTATTTACCAGCATCATCATCATGAGCATTGTTATTTCTTTTATTGGAATGGGTCTGTTTCGAAAAATCCCAATTTTCGAAACGTTTATTGAAGGTGCGAAGGAAGGATTTGAAACTTCAATCAAGATCATACCTTTTTTGGTGGGGATTTTGGTAGCGATCGGTGTGTTTCGGGAATCCGGAACGCTCACCTATCTCACGGATGGTTTTCGCTGGGGCTTGTCAACACTAGGTATCAATACAGATTTTGTGGATGCACTTCCAGTGGCATTTCTGAAACCCATGAGTGGCCAGGGGGCGCGCGGCATGATGGTTGAAATCTCAAACACCTTCGGAGTTGATTCCTTTGTAGGTAAAATGGCCAGTATTTTTAGAGGCTGTGCAGAAACTACGTTCTATATTCTTGCACTTTACTTCGGTTCAGTAAATATCAGAAAAACAAGATACGCTGTAACCGGAGGTTTGATTGCAGATTTGTTTGGAGTACTGGGTGGCATTTTTGCAGGTTACTTATTCTTTCATTAACATTGTTAATATTCCTTGTCTATGGAACGCAAAGCTGATATTCAAAAAACCATTTACGATAATGCCAAGACTCACTTCCTTGGCAACTTTCCTGATTCACTTCCAATCGAACAAGCCTACGTACACATTGGTATGTACCTGGGATGGATCATCGATCAGGATATGTATTCAGAGTATTTTGAAGAAGAAGCTGCCATTCAGATATTTCGCTTCAAGCGCAGGGAAATTTCATGTACCATCTTAAGTGAGATCTGGGATGGCTATTTGGGCTTTGAGCTCTTTAACCGACAGGGCAACATGTTTACTTATTATTATTATGGTGGCGGTCTCTACCACAACGATTATCATGAAATCCTGGTAAAAACTCTTCCCTCCATCTATCACGTAACCGATAGCTGGGAGAATTACGAAAAGATGAGAAACCGCATTGACATGCGCTTTCAAGATTGGAAAAAACTTGTGGGAGCTTCGTAAGAAGCTTTTTTTATTTGATCAACAGTTTCCCGCTCTTATCCACCGACACAAACGTCTCACCTGCTGATTTGATAACCAATTCTCCCGTATCAGGGATATAGACAAGCTCTTGCGGAACAATATCGAATCCAAAACTGTGACTCCACGATAATCCGTCTGTCTTGTAAATCTTCGCTATAGTGGCCGGGTGCTTTCCATTAACCATTCGCTCCATATAGATGACGATGAAAAAGACCTGGCCGGCCGGATCAGAAGTAACAAACGCTTTAACGCCCTGCGACCTGCGTTCTTTCATGGTCGCCTTATCGATAGGGAACGTAACCTTTACATCGGGCTTCCGGGATGGAGTGATACTGTAGAAATATCCCTGACCCGAAACTGAATCGGAGAATACAAGCCCGGCAGTGTACTTATCCTGAAGCACAACCAAAGGCCAATATTTTGCGCGAGCTGGCTCATTGAATAAGGGAATAGAATCACTTCCATTCACCAGCCACTTCATCGCTTCGCTGCGGAATGCAAGCTCACGCTCCTTAACTGTTTTCTCACGACCCGAAAAATCCTTCAGACTTCTGATATAGCTTTTAAGAATATCACCCTTTGTAAAAGTGCTCGTTACAAATTGCTGGTAATTGATAATGTCTTCATCCAGATTGCGATTAGAGAGTTTACTGGCTACACTATCAAGCTTGTTAAGATATTTAACCTCCTGCTGAGCCGCCTTCAATAACACTTGCACATCATCAGTTTTTCTGGCTGATTTATTTTCTACAAGGGTTGACTTGTATTCGAGATCAGATATTTTTAATGCAAACACATCGATCGGCAGCGGGTCCGGATCAAATTTTTTCAACTGGCTATCCAGCATACCCTCTATAAGCTTGGTCAAATCACTCTTAACCGACACGGAATCCGTTTCGAGTTTCTGACGAAGTTTATTAATTTCTATATCGTACTTCACCAGGTTATCCTGGGTGGGTTTCACTTCCTTCTCGATAATGTTCAATGCCTTGGATGCAAATTTTTTATAATCCCAAACCTTCACATCATCCTTATAAAAGTTGGTCGAGGTAGTGCCATCGGTTTTAAAATCTGCTATCTCCGTGAGGTTCCAGGTTTGGTTGTATCCGGGCTTCTCAATGTTGCCCAGACTTCCTTTATAATTTTCAAACATCTTGGTACAGGAATCAAAACGAACCGATAGCTCCGTAAGGTTTTTGATCATAGCCTCATCCGCACGCAGGTATAGTTCGCGTTCACCCGGAAAAGATTTTTGAATGAGCGCAAAGAGATCAAACGAACGCTTATATAATGATTCTGAAGTCGTAAAATAATGTTTCACCATTTTTACTTTGTCAATTCGCTCACGGAGACCACTGATTTTCTTCTCTAAATCGAATTTCACATCTGAAAGTTTCACCCCGAACTCACCTGTCCGCAAATCCCGTTTGTTATAGATAACGTAGTATTCCTTGTTCTTGCGGACTTCCTTTTCGTCAATACCCTTCAAGGCATTATCGAAAAAGAGTATAGCCGAATCCATGTGCTGGATACAGGTTGCTGCCTTTAAAAGAATATCATCCTTCTCTGATTTCTCTTTATAAATGAGACCCATGTAGAGATATGCATTGGGATTATCCGTATTCTCCTTCAGGTAATTCTTTAAAAACGATTCAGCCTGCTCATACTGATTCGAACTCAACAAAGGGAAGATGTCCTTATACTTAACCTTTTGCGCAAACGCAGTAGTGGAAAGCAGCAATAAAAGCAGGGCTTGTGCTGATCGGTAGTTAAACATCGGTGGGGTTTAAGTTAACCTTCGAAGTTAATTAATATATTTTATTGCTAAAAATCTCAAATACCAAGCCAAATAAGGTCTACCCTGATGGAAAATAAGGCACCCTTCTTAGTGATTATTGTTTTACAAAGTCACCCACGAGCTTGAGTCCATTCAAGGTGAGGTTCTCATCAACTACTGTAAAGTGATCTTTTAGGGGAGAAATTATCGAGGAAAGGCCACCCGTTGCAATGGTTGAGCAGTCCATGTCAGCGAGCTCATTTTTAATTCGATTGAGCATAGACGATACCAATCCTTCATACCCCAGCAAAATTCCGGCCTGGATAGCATGAACAGTGTTTTTACCTAATGCAGACTTGGGCAAGTCTAACGGAACATCGAAAAGCTTAGCCGTATTTTGCGACAACGATTTAATTGCAGTTTTCAATCCCGGTGCAATGGCAACACCCAGAATTTTACCTTTGTCTGAGATGGTGGTAAACGTTAAGGCAGTTCCAAAATCAACAACAATACAATTCTGTTTAAAGAGAACATATGCCGCTAATGCATTGGACACTAAATCAGAACCAATTTCATAGGGATTGAGCACTTCAATGGGAAGCTTTTCGTATACATCTGGTCCCAGAACAATTGGTTTCTTTTCAAACATGGTCATAACCACACTCACAATTCGATCGGTTAAACCGGGAACAACACTACTCATGACAATCTGATCCACTGATTCAGTTCTAAGTCCGGATTCAAAAAAATATTCGCGCAACTTAATTCCGTAAAACAATTCCGGCCGGCTCAGCGCAGACGGGATGCGCCAAAGATGAGTCCATCGGTTCTGCGAACTCAACCCTAGCGTGATGTCTGAATTACCGATGTCAATAGCTAATAACATATTCAAATGAGTTGCATCAATTTTTCCTGAACTGTTTTCATCCCTGTGCTTGCTTTATCAGCAATCATGGTCACATACGGGGTCGTTCCTACTTCCGGAATTTTTGGATCAACAACAAATTTCGGGCTTTCCACCGGGACATAATGGATTAGTCCGGCAGCAGGATATACAACCAGTGACGTTCCCACCACGAGAAAAATATCAGCATGTGCTGCATGATGAGCAGCGATGTCCATCATAGGTACCATTTCACCAAACCAAACAATATTAGGCCTGAGTTGTGAACCCTTCGAGCACAGGTCTCCCAATTTCAATTCCCAGCCTTGTATCGGGTAGATGAGTGTCTCATCAGCAGTACTTCGTGATTCAAATAGACTTCCGTGAAGATGAATGACATGCCTGGATCCTGCACGTTCATGCAAGTTATCTACATTCTGGGTGACAACTGTAACATCAAAATGTTGTTCGAGCTCTACCAGTATTTCGTGACCGCGATTTGGTTTTGCTTCAAGACCTTTCTTCCGTCTTTGATTATAAAATTCAAGAACCAATGCAGGATTTTTGTACCATCCCTCAGGTGTTGCCACATCTTCTACCCGATGCCCTTCCCATAAACCACCGGAATCTCGGAAAGTCGCAATGCCACTTTCAGCACTGATGCCAGCCCCAGTAAGCACAACCAATTTCTTTTTCATCTTAGTTGTGTTTCATGATGGTTTACTCAGATTTTTTCTTCTTCGCAGCTGTTTTCTTTGCTACTGCCTTCTTGGCTGCAGTCTTCTTGGTCGCGGTCTTTTTAGCAGGAGTCTTAACTGCGGTTTGTGTCGCAGGAGGAGTTTCTGCTTTCTTGGTGAACCTGCCAAAACGACCTTTTCTTTCTGGTGCATTGGCTGCTAATTCCACGCATTCTTCCAGCGTAAGGTCTTTTGGATCTCTGTCTTTCGGAATTTTTACGTTCTTCTTTCCGGCCTTAATGTACGGACCAAAACGACCGTTCAATATTTGAATGTCCGGGTTTTCTTCGAAACCTTTGATGAGTCTGTTCGCATCAGCAATTCGCTTGTTCTGGATCAGTTCAATTGCCTTTTCAAGCGTTATCGTGTAAGGATCATCTCCTTTTGGAATAGAAACAAATTTTTTATCGTGCGAAACATACGGCCCAAATCGTCCTATCGCCACAACCACAGGCTTTTCTTCAAAGTCTCCCATCTGACGAGGCATCTTCATCAACTCGAGTGCATCCTCGAGTGTAATGTTTTCAATGAACTGACCTGGGCGCAAGCTCGCAAACTTTGGTTTCTCGCCCCCGTTGTCGTCCGGGTTCTCCCCTAGTTGAACATACGCACCAAACTTACCGAGCTTCACATAAACATTCTTTCCTGTTTTAGGATCAACACCAACTTCACGATTTTTCCCGGCAGCAGAACGTTCAATTTGCTCTGTGCTTTGAACTTTCTTATGAAATGGCTTATAGAACGTGTCGATCATCTTTCTCCACTCCAGTTTTCCGGTAGCGATCTCATCAAACTCCTGTTCGATTTCAGAAGTAAAAGAATAATCGGTTATGTCAGAGAAGTGCTCTACCAGGAAATCATTCACCACCATCGCGGTGTTGGTAGGGAAAAGTTTATTTTTCTCTGCTCCGGTAATTTCTGTAAGAAGTTCCTCCGTAACGTTATCATTTTTTAACGTCAGCACTTTATAATTCCGCTCTCTTCCTTCGCGGATTTCCTTTACAACGTATTCTCTTTTTTGAATGGTTGTAATGGTTGGTGCATAAGTAGATGGACGACCAATACCAAGTTCTTCAAGCTTTTTAACAAGGCTTGCTTCTGTGTATCGTGCTGGAGGTCGGGAAAATTCCTGGCGGGCTTTCATGTCACCAAGGTTGAGTTGTTGGCCTATGGCAATCGGAGGCAACATATTTTTTGCATCCTCATCATCCTCGTCATCAGATGACTCCATATATACTTTCAGGAAGCCATCAAAAGTAATTACTTCTCCTGCAGCCGTCAGGGTTTCAGGAACAGTTGATATGCCGATCGTAGCAACAGTCTTTTCAATTTCCGCGTTCGCCATTTGAGAAGCAATGGCCCTTTTCCAGATCAGATCATATAAACGCTGTTGACCTTCATCAGCCCCCGCCTGCGCTACTGAAAAATCGGTTGGTCTGATCGCCTCGTGTGCTTCTTGTGCTCCGGATGATTTGGTTTGGTACCTTCTTTCCTGAACATATTGCTGGCCATAGTTCTTCGCAATTTCTGAAGTGGCAGCCTTAATCGCATCTTCCGAAAGGTTAACCGAGTCAGTACGCATGTAAGAGATCTTACCAGACTCATACAACTTTTGTGCAATCATCATAGTTCGAATAACTGAATACCCGAGCTTGGTACTTGCTTCCTGCTGGAGTGTTGAAGTAGTGAACGGTGCTGACGGACTTCTCTTAGATGGTTTCTTTTCGAGATCAAGAACGGTATAGATAGCTCCTTTACAAGCCTCCAAAAACTTTAACGCATCTTCCTCGGAATCAAATTTCTTTGGGAGTTCGGCAATCAAGTTCTTCTTCCCATCTAAAATGAAAAGCGCTTTGACTTTGAAAGATGACTTTGATTGAAATTCATTGATCGATCGCTCGCGTTCTACAATCAATCGAACGGCTACTGATTGCACCCGGCCTGCTGAAAGTCCGGTTTTAATTTTCTTCCATAAGATGGGAGAAAGTTCGTAGCCCACCAATCGATCAAGAACCCTGCGTGCTTGCTGCGCATTTACCAAATCGATATCAATACCACGCGGACTTTCCAGTGCATTCAGAATAGCCTTTTTGGTAATTTCCGTGAATACGATTCTGCGGGTTTTTTTGTCATTCAAATCGAGCACTTCTTTCAAGTGCCATGAAATCGCTTCTCCCTCCCGGTCTTCATCGCTTGCGAGGTATACCATCTCGGCATCCTCGGCCATCTTTTTTAATTTATCGATGACCTCTTTCTTGTCGGGGCTGATTTCATACGTGGGTTCATAATCGTTTTCCACATCAATAGCGTCTCCGCCCTTAGGCAAGTCACGCACGTGTCCCATACTGGAAGATACCTTGAAATCCTTTCCAAGATATCCTTCAATTGTCTTTGCTTTCGCGGGAGATTCTACAATTACAAGGTTTTTTGCCATGTCAACACAGTATCAAAGGTTTCAAATATCAGGAAAATTTTAAAAAATCAAATTCCACACATTATTATTGAGTTCTTATTGATCATAAAACGCTTAACTAAAAACCATCATTATGTCGCGCTTTTTGTATTTGATGCGTCACGCACAAAGTGCTGATAAACACCTAAGTCAGGCAGATAAAGAGCGTGAACTAACGCCAAAAGGATTGAACGATGCAATCTTGATTGGGGCTCATCTATTTCGTCAAAAAATAAATTTTGATATAGTCGTTTCAAGTACGGCAATTCGGGCAAAACACACTGCCGAGCTTGTGGTAGACGCTTCCAGGATGATGCCCGACAAAATTCAGTTAGAAGAAGAACTTTTTACTGCATCAGTGCGAACATTTTTATCACTTGTCAACCATCTTGATGATGCATTTAGTCATGTAATGTGTGTTGGACATAACCCGGTCATTTCGTATCTCGCGGAGTATTTAACAAAAGCTGAAATTGGTGATATGCCTCCTGCCGGGCTCGTGATTATTAAATTCAACACTCAACATTGGAAGGAAATCAGCCAGGGTTCGGGTGAATTAATCAATTTCCTGACGCCAGAAAATCTTATCGATGCCCAGTAAAGACGAAATCATTCAATCGTTCGACCCCAACGCACCCGGTGGTTCCAATGGACTGTTCGGTTTACCATTTTCGATCGAACATGCAGAAGTTGTAGTTGTTCCTGTCCCATGGGAAGTAACCGTCTCCTATCATACAGGTACTGCACAAGGACCGCAAGCTGTTTTGGAAGCTTCATCGCAGGTTGATTTGTTTGTGAAAGATATTCAGGATGCCTGGAAATTGGGAATAGCCATGCAGCCCATTCCTCAAAACCTTGTTGACGAAAATAATAAGCTGAGAGCGTTATCATCTCAATATATTAAAGCACTTGAAGAAGGAAAGCCTTTAGACCCTCATGACCCTGTTCTGAGTAAAATCAACGAAGCTTGCGAGAATTTAAACATCTATGTCAAATCAGCGACACAACGGTTTCTCAGAGAAGGCAAACTTGTGGGCCTGTTAGGAGGAGATCATAGTACACCACTTGGATTTCTTCGTGCGCTCAGTGAACGCTACGAACGGTTTGGGGTCCTGCAAATTGATGCGCATGCTGATCTTCGTAAGGCCTATGAAGGATTTACGTATTCGCATGCTTCCATCATGTACAATGCGCTGAAAATCCCGGCCGTGAATCGTTTGGTTCAAGTTGGGATCCGCGATTACTGTGAAGAAGAAATGCAGGTTATAAGCCGCGCCATGGGCCGTGTCGTTACCTTCTTTGATAAGGATATCAAGGCGTCACAATATGCGGGGAAGACCTGGGATTCTATTTGCGATCAGATTATCCAGCAACTTCCTGATCTGGTGTACATCAGTTTTGATATCGATGGCATGGACCCAAAACTTTGCCCGAATACCGGAACCCCCGTGGCGGGTGGTTTTGAGTTTGAACAAATTGATTACCTTATCAAAAAATTAGTGAAGGCCAACAAGAAGATTATCGGATTTGATTTAAATGAAGTAGCACCAGGTGCAACCGATTGGGACGCTAACGTAGGTGCACGGATGCTCTATAATTTATGTAATTGGATGGCTGTGTCTCACAAAAAATTAACCACCCCTTAAACATTCCGCTCAACTTTCGAAATACATGACAGAATTCTTATCCGACTTAGCCACCGTTGTTTGGACTCCGGTTTTGTTCCTTATCATTCTTGGAGGACTTGGTTTCCTGATTTACTCACGATTTATCCCTTATAGGTATTTTGGGCACGCCATTGATATTCTGAAGGGAAAGTATAACAACCCAAATGACCCCGGTCAGATTAAGGCCTACGAGGCACTGTCAACTAATCTTGCTTCAACGGTTGGAATGGGGAATATCGCAGGTGTAGCCATTGCAATTTCAATTGGCGGACCGGGTGCACTTTTCTGGATGTGGGTTACTGCATTTGTCGGGATGTCATCAAATTTTTTTACCAGCACTTTGGCTGTTATGTTTCGAGGGAAGGATTCCATGGGAGAGATTCAAGGCGGCCCGATGTACGTAATTCGTGAAGGGCTCGCAAAAAGCTGGCATTGGCTGGCAATATTGTTCAGCGTTTGCTGCCTTGTGGGGTGCCTTCCGGTATTTCAGGCAAATCAATTGACGCAAGCGATTATTGATATCGGTTTTTCTTCTTCGGATTTAAAATCATCAACGTTCGGAATACTGGGAACAGAAGTTAGCACCCTGAAATTCCTTATCGGCTTTGTGCTCATGATTTTTTCCGCGGTGGTAATCCTGGGCGGCATTCAACGAATCGGAAGTTGGGCCGGAAAAATGGTTCCGATCATGATCATTCTGTACTTTTTCTCCGTGGTAACCATTCTGTTTGTTCATCTGGATAAAGTTCCACATTACTTGTGGTTAATTATTTCCGATGCATTTACGGCAGAAAATTTTCGCGGAACACCCGCCTTAGGTGGTTTGGTAGGTGGACTCATTGTTGTTGGTGTTAGAAGAGCCTCATTTTCAAATGAAGCTGGCGTAGGCACTGCACCAATGGCATTGGGTGCTTCTAAAAGTTCAGAACCAATCCGCGAGGGTCTGGTTTCTATGTTGAGCCCTGCCATCGATACGCTGCTGGTTTGCTCTCTCACAGCGCTAGCTATTTTAGTTACGGGTGTTTGGCAAACTTCAGAGTCAAATGGTGTTACATTAACCTCTCAGGCTTTTGAAAGTTCACTCCCGGGTGTTGGAAATTATTTACTTCTTGTTTGCGCTTTCTTTTTTGCCATTACCTCACTCTTTTCTTATAACTATTACGGAAGCAAAGCACTCTCCTATCTGGTTGGGGTCAAAGCCAGTAAAGCATACGACTATGTTTATTTGTTAACAATAATCGGTGGCGCTGTTGCTTCTATGACGACCGTAATTTATTTGATTGATACTGCATTTGCGTTGATGGCAATCCCAACAATGTTAAGTGGATTTGCACTTGCTCCGAAAGTGATGAAAGAGGCAACGTCCTATTTCGAGAGGCTGAAATCTGAGAAATAAAAAACCCTGATTCCGATTTATCGGGATCAGGGTTATCCTAATAATTCAGAAATATTAAAGTGTTCGCTTTCCCTTCCAGGTTCCGCTTACTGCTTCAACTGAAGTATTTTGCCATGCCCCACTTACATTATCTCCTCCAATCTCACCGGTTACGAGAAGCTCTCCGCCTCCACCTGTCAGATCATTACTCATAATGTCTCCCTGTAAATAGAAATCTGCATCAGATCTGGCGATTGCATACCAAACACCATTGCCTTGATTATCTCTTAATATCAACATATTGAATGTTCCGCTATCAGCCCCTCTGAAAGTACCTTCATACGCTTCAACCAACTGAGTGGATCTTTCTTTTAAAACGCTAAAGATTACATTGGAATGCCCGGGTATGGTTGGACTTCCCACAGAAACGACACCGATATTACTTACACTAAACGGAATAATAATCGTTCCGCCATTAAAAGATCCGGTAAAGCTTCCCTGAAATCCGCTTGATGTAGAATAGGTACCGTTACCGGTTAACGTAACACTCGCACCATCAATTACAATAACAGCCGAAATGGTGGTACCATCATTGGCCATATTGACCTTAATATTACCACTTGATCCAATGAGAACTCCTTTGTAGATACCTTGCCCGGTATTGTCATAAGCTGGATTTGCTTCCGGGTTGTTTGTGCACGCATCACACTCATAGGCACTCATGTCGTCTTTACAACCTGAAAACAGGGAAATAAAAAGGAGTGCTATTAAACTCAGTCTCTTTGTCATACGAAGGGGATTAATAAAATTTTGAATTCACAAAAGTAGGAGATTGTAACCTTCCCATGAAGCACCAACTTACTAAAAAACATACATGAACCGCTAATTAAACTTATTGGTTCTGTAAATTGGTTATGGTCTCGCCCAACAGTTGCTTCTTCTCAGAAGTAAACGGATAATCGAATAATCCGTGTTCTTTAATGGCTTCTTCAACTTTATGAGGAACAAATTTTTCCCAGCCAGGCTCTCCTTTTCGAATCATGGCCAATACATTATCGGAAATAATATGGAGGTTATTAACATTTGCATCGTTGATATCCTCAAGCTTATTATTATCCATTAAATACTTGAACAGGTTTTTAAGGTTATCGGGTAAGCTTGATTCAAAATCTTTTAGGGTAAACAGATCAACAGAGTCTTTTCTCCAGGCTGGATAAATGTAAAGTTTCACATTCGATCCAAACAGTGAAGCAAAGCACTCCAGAATTCCGCCACGGGTATTTTCATAGGTCTTCTCATCAAAAACTTTCTGAAGTGCAAAAATACCCATGATAATACCAATCTTTTTTCCTTTGGTGATTTTAGACAGGTAATCGACCAGGCGATAGTGTTCAAAGTAATTAGAGATCAATACGGTTTGTCCAAGCGAAGTAATAATATCGGCACGGTACAGAAAATCTGTCTCGTCAATATTACCATCAGGGCTCAAATCATTCAATGTGAGTTCAGTAATGACGACAACGTTTGATCGCTCAACATCGGGTTCTCTTCTGAAATGCCTGCGGGACGTTAGGAGCATGTCAACATTCACCAATGTTACAGGGCGGAAACGACCGCGCAACACCAGGATATTCTTTTTATATAACTCGTCCGATGGCTGCATTACTTTTCCATCCGGGCCAAACATAGCTGCTTTGGTCAAGCCGTTCTTCACCAGCTTCAAAGCCATCAAGCGGTTATCGACATGCGCGAAATCGGGTCCTGATAATCGGAACATATCGATCTCCATGCGCCTGGGTGTCAAGCCATCCAACAACGACATTAAAATCTCTTCAGGATCAGTAAGGAAATAACAAGCGTAG
>DASTYM010000120.1:0-2248 GCA_035764995.1 Cyclobacteriaceae bacterium
CGCTTTTAAAGTAATTCAGCACCGCGTCCAACGATTGTATTTCGGGCATATTGATCGGACCTGGCGGAAGCCCACGATACATATAAGTATTATAAGGAGAGTTCACGGTTTTGTGTTCGTCCAACACACGTTTCAAAGTAAAATCACCAACGGCAAACACAAGCGTTGGATCTGCCTGCAATGCAATTCCTTGTTTTAATCGATTGAGATAAAGTCCAGCGATGATGGGCGCTTCATCACTTCTTACACTTTCTGCCTGCACGATAGAGGCCAGAATAGAAACCTGAATAGGTGTGAGTCCCAGGGCTTTCGCTTTTGCGGTGCGCTCTTCATTCCAAAAGTTTTCAAACTCACCATGCATCCGTTCGATGAGTGATTCTGCACGAACGTTATAATAAACTTCATAGGTGTTCGGAATAAACATACACAACACGTTGTCTTTATTGAAACCATATGAGTTGCTCACTGCAAATTGTACCAGGCCTCCTTCAAATTCCTTTGGAGTGATGCCCAGGTTGCGGGTAATCTTTTCACTTAAATCCGGAATCAACCGAACATTATTAAATGTAATTTTTACAGGTTCTTGTAATCCAGCCCTCAGGAAACGAACGGCCTGCAGGTTATTCATATTCGCCTGTAATATGTAACGACCCGGTTTTACAGACTCATCGTAATCCATGAGCTTGGCCAGAAAGCTGAAAGAGATCAGATCTTGCACATATTGCCCTTCATGAAGAATTCCCTGAACGGTTTCAAATGATGCATCGTTGGGAATGATGATGGCCCGATTCTCTTTTCCCACCAACACATTAGGCACGTAGCAAATCTGGTACGCATAGAAAGAGAAACTGATTAATAAGATTGATGCAAGCAGAAAAATAATAAGCTTTCCGAGGCCTTTAACCATACAATTTTAAATAAGCATCAAATTTACAAATTTGTTAACAGTTCATCTTAACTATTACCTTCGTACCCAATGCCAGCCGAGTTTTTAAAAATTCATCCACAAAATCCAGAGATGCGCAAAATCAAGCGTGTGGTGGAAGTGTTGCGTGCCGGTGGCATCATTATTTATCCTACAGATACGATTTACGGAATTGGCTGTGATCTCATGAACCGCAGAGCCGTTGAACGGCTTTGCAAAATCATGGACATCAAACCCAACAAGCTCGACCTGTCATTTATTTGTAGTGACCTGAGCCAGGTTTCGGAATATGTAAGGCAAATTGATACGCCTGTTTTTAAAACAATGAAGAAATCTCTTCCGGGGCCGTTCACTTTTATTCTCGAATCGAGCAACCGGGTTCCAAAAATTCTGAATGTCAGTAAAAAAACAGTCGGGATTCGTATTCCTAATCACAACATTCCCACAACACTTGTTGCCGAGTTGGGCAACCCGGTAATTACATCATCTGTGAAAGATGAAGACACCATTATTGAATACACGACAGACCCCGAAGAAATTTATGAAGACTTCAAAAATAAGGTTGACATTATTATTGATGGAGGGGTCGGAGGAAATATACCATCCACCGTTGTCGATTGCACGGGTGGTGATTTAGTAGTTGTTAGAAATGGCCTCGGTGAAATAGATTTTTAAGTATGTCGGAACCCACAAAAGCTTTACTTGTTATAATGGGTATAATTTCTGTTCCTGTTATTAGTTATATCCTATATATCATTCTCCATGAACGAAATAAATTTAAGAACGCTATTCATGTTTCATTTAAGAGAAAAAAAGGAAAACAACCGGGTATGTTAAAGATAAGCGTGGAAAATGGCAGCCTGATGAAAGTATGTATCTAGAAGGTCATCACGCTGATTTTGAAGACGACAATCACCATAATACCAGGCACGATGGCGATTCTAATTGACCTTCATTATCTCCCCTCCATTCCTTATTTCACTGTTCTTTCATCAGCTGAAAAAATTATCATCGAAAAAAATGAGCACTTCGAAAAACAAAGTTATCGCAACCGGTGTCATATACTTACCTCACAGGGTGTAGAACGACTCATTGTGCCGCTCACCTCCAGGAGTGGAAAAGTATTGATCACGGAAGTCCGGCTCGATTATTCACAAAAATGGCTGAATAACCATTGGCGCGCCATTGAATCGGCTTACAGGAGTTCACCGTTCTTTGAGTATTATGCTGATGACCTGCACACTATATTGTTTAAGAAAAACGTTTTTTTATACGACCTGAACTTCGAACTGCTGACAATCTGTCTCAAGTGGTTGAAATGGA
>DASTYM010000121.1:0-6298 GCA_035764995.1 Cyclobacteriaceae bacterium
GCACACGATCATCTGGAAATGAATCTTTATCCTCGTATGGGAAATCCACCCTACAAAAATTATATTGAGTGGGGTACAGATATCTATAAACCCAAAGAGACCCCGGTTAAAGAGATCGAAAGAGTTAACCCGAAAGACCGATTATTGTGGGGCGGACTCAAGAACCTTATTTCGGGGGTCACAACGGTGATTCATCACAATCCATGGAACCGCTTTCTTTCATCGAGCGATTTTCCCATTCGGGTTTTAAAAAAATATGCGTGGGCTCATTCGCTGGGCTTTGGGAAAAATATTTCAAAAGCATTTCCTAAAGATCTAAAGAGTCCGTTTGTCATCCACGCGGCAGAAGGCGTTGACGAAACTGCTTTCGCGGAAATTAACACACTAGCCGAGTTAGGATTGCTGAAAAAAAATTCTGTGCTCGTTCATGCAGTCGCAACCTCCAGGCAACAGATCGAAAGACTTCGCGCAGCACAGGCGTCTGTTGTGTGGTGCCCTTCATCAAACTATTTTCTGTTTAATAAAACCGCGCCTATCAACGAATTAAAAAACGTTGTTAAGGTCGCCATTGGATCTGACTCGACACTTACAGGTTCACCAACGCTGTTGGACGAAATTCGGTTTGCCGCACAAACGGGCTTAGCAGACAGTACCGAGATTTATAATCAGGTCACCATCAATCCGGCTTCTATCTTCAACCTTCCCAAACCAGGCATTGAAATTGGCAAACCTGCAGATCTTTTTATCACAGCGATGACACAGGAAGGTTATCATCAGAATTTAATCAACACACAACCGGCCTCCATAGGGATGGTATTGGTGAAAGGTGAACCAAGGCTTTGTGACGAGTCTATTGCCACCGTTCTCGATTTAACAAACCATTTCGCCAATGTAGGCGGTAAACAAAAATGGGTTTTCACCGATGTTCAAAAACTTAAAAAACGAATACAGGTAGTTGCAGGAAAAACAGTAGAATCAAATCCACTCTGGAAATTGATCAACTAAGCCGATTTGTAAAAAGGAATGTGTAGTGCACACACACATTTTTGACACGTTGTATTTTTTGAAATATTTAATTGCTTCCGGAATTGAATTGCTTTTTCAGAATTAATAATCGATTCAAAGTCATTTTCACGAATGTTTCCATAGGCCTTGTGAAAAAAGCAAGGCAATACATCCCCATTTGATTCAATCACTGCCGAAACCCAGGGTGCGTTGCATGTAGTCTTCGGGTAATCTGCTTTTCCTAAAACAGCTTTATAATGCTGAGGGATTTGAAGCATCCTCTCCGGGCCTTCAGCAATAAATCCATTGATATAGAGTTCTTCAAACTTGTTAATCGAATTACGAATGATTTTCTCCAATTCATCAACTTCCTGTAAATCCAGCGCCACCTCCTCAACTCGACTCTGTTGCCACGGGTCAGTCCTGTTGAATGCAGTAGAAGAAACATCAGCCGGCAAAAAGGAAATTTCTTTCAATCCCAATTCATACCCAGTTTTAAGTATTCCTTCAAAATCACGAAAGTTTGACTTTTGAAGAACACTTCTACCTGTAACTCTGAATGATGGATTTAATTCCCGAAGGGCGAGAACACCTTCTGCCAGTTTTTCAAATGCATTTGGAATGTTTCGGATTTGATTGTGGACTGAGGGGCTTCCATCCAAAGAAACAATTACATCATCGCAATATTGAATAACATTCGCTGCATGATTTTTCAGCGTCATCCCAGTCGAAAGTAAGCTGATCTTTATTCCAATCTTTCTGAGCGCATGACAAAACGCCCACAGGTTAGAATGTAAAAGTGCTTCTCCACCTGAAAGCGCAACGCGCTTTACACCCAACTTTTTAAATGCCTGAATATGTTTTTCAAGATCTTCGATCGATAGCTCTTTCTTCTCAGCATTTGCTTTCCAGATATCGCACATCACACAGCGGCAATTGCAGCGGCTATGTGGCATGAGGACCATCACCGGCAAGCTTTCAATTTTGTGTGTAAGAAGTGTACGGATTCGCTTGATCATGAAATTGTAGACGGTATTCTGCTCAATAACGTTGCCTGCAGACTAAAGCATATACTCAACCCCAACGGCCACGAGTGCACCTAAAATAGCAACGGTTAGTTTGCGTGCATTAAAATGGTGCTCCGGACTGCTTTCAAAAACAATGGTGGTAGAAATGTGTAAAAAGTTACCGCTCACCAACGCATACAAATACGTTAATGCTGACCCGGAAAGAATTTCAACATCGATCAAATAGGTACTGATTAACAATCCAATGGGTGCCGCAAGGGAAAAGCCTGTCAAATAAGGAATTGCTTTATGGCGTCCATGCAATTGAAATGAGAGTACCGTCATCAGCGCAAAGGCCGCAGGAGCCCGGTGTAACGCAATACCCAGCAGAATTGCATTAACATCATATTGGTAAGGAGCATTTTCAGGCTCTGCTAACATAGCGCCTTCCAAAAAGGCATGCACACAAAGGGCGGTTAATAAAACAATGGCAGAAATCTGGTGGTGATAGTGGCTGTGGTGATGAACGTGTTCATCCATATGAATACCTGCCTGTCCGGTAGGCAGGTGGCCGTGTTCAATACCGGAAGTAAAATATTCAAGTAGTTGCTGCAGGAAAAAACCAGCCAGCACAAACAAACCAATCAACTCCACTTCACTGTTTTGAATATAGAGTTCGGGTAAAATATGTATCACTGTAATGCTGAACAAGTAAGCTCCGGCAAAAACCAGTAAGAGTTTAAAATTTCTGGTTTTACCTGCCGGCAACAGGTATACAGCTAACCCCGAAAGCAGCGGAGTAAGGAACAAGACTAGGAGTTTTAGTATCATGGGTGATTTAAACGACTCGACAAGTTAGGTATTTTGTATAAATGCAACAATGTTGCTTTATCAAAAGGTTCACTAAATGTGTACCTTCGCTAAACAATTAGCATGTATGCGAGAAGATTATTTGAGTGGTGATGGTGAAAACCTGAATGCAGCAGAGAAAGAAATTGAAAAGGCACTGCGCCCGTTAACGTTTGAGGATTTTACAGGTCAGCAAAAGGTTGTTGATAATATTAAAGTCTTCGTGCAGGCTGCCAAACAACGGAACGAATCGCTCGATCATGTGTTACTGCATGGCCCTCCAGGTTTAGGCAAAACAACCCTGTCGTACATTATCGCGAACGAACTTCAAACCAATATTAAAATCACCTCCGGGCCTGTGCTGGACAAGCCAAGCGACCTGGCAGGGTTACTGACAAATCTGGAAACGAACGATGTTTTGTTCATTGACGAAATACACCGGTTAAATCCTGTTGTGGAAGAGTACCTGTATTCGGCCATGGAAGATTTTCGCATCGACATCATGTTGGATTCAGGGCCCAATGCACGATCTATTCAAATCGGGTTAAACCCGTTTACACTGATTGGCGCAACAACACGAGCCGGATTATTGACTTCTCCATTACGCGCAAGATTCGGGATCAACTCTCGCCTGGAGTATTACGATTCGGAACTTTTAAAAAAGATTGTTAAACGCTCGGCAGTGATTTTAAATACACCAATCGATGAAGATGCAGCTTTTGAAATCGCCAGGAGAAGTCGCGGAACGCCCCGGATTGCCAATAACCTGTTGCGAAGAACACGTGATTTTGCTCAAATAAAAGGAGACGGTACGATTAACTTATCTATTGCACAGGTTGCGTTGAAAGCATTGGATGTTGATGAGAATGGATTGGACGATATGGACAACAGGATTTTGCAGGCCATCATCGAAAAATTTAAAGGTGGACCCGTTGGACTCACTACTATTGCAACTGCAGTTGGTGAGGAGGCTGAAACAATTGAAGAGGTGTATGAACCGTTCTTAATCCAGGAAGGCTACATCAAGCGCACTTCCCGTGGTCGCGAAACAACTGAAAAAGCGTATCGACATCTGAAGCTGATTCCTCCTGCTGGTAAGAGTGCAGGATTGTTTGATTGAATCAACTCTTTTGCGGCTTATTGCGCCTTGGCGGCTTTGCGAGAAGTTTTTTCACGCTAAGACGCAAAGACGCAAAGAAAGAAACCAATGAAATCCATTTCTAACGATACTCAACAGGTCAAATCAATCGCTAGCGAGCTTGGCTTTAGCTTTTGTGGAATTTCGAAAGCAGAATTTTTAAAAGAAGACGCGCCTCTCCTCGAAGAATGGCTCAAACGAGGCTATCATGGAAAAATGGGCTACATGGAAAACCATTTCGACAAACGCCTCGATCCAACGTTGCTTGTTCCGGGTGCAAAGTCTGTGATCAGTCTGATTTACAATTATTATCCAGAAAAAAAATTAGCTAGTGACAATCTCAAAATTGCCAAGTATGCTTACGGTGAAGACTACCACTCTGTGATAAAAGATAAGTTGAATGATTTTCTTCAGCGCATCAGGGAACAAATTGGAGAAGTGAATGGTCGTGCTTTTGTTGACTCCGGTCCTGTCATGGAAAGATCCTGGGCAAAGAAAAGCGGTATCGGTTGGATTGGAAAAAACAGTTTGCTGCTCAACAAATCCATGGGGAGTTTTTTCTTCCTGGCAGAACTCATCACTGATCTTGAATTAGAATATGATAGTCCTGTAAAAGATTACTGCGGAACCTGCACAGCTTGCATGGATGCCTGTCCTACCGATGCCATCCCACAACCTTACGTGATCGATGGCAGCAAATGCATCTCCTATTTTACAATTGAACTGAAAGAAGAAATCCCTGCTTCGGTCCAGGGAAAATTTGACAACTGGATTTTCGGTTGCGACATCTGCCAGGATGTTTGCCCGTGGAATAGTTTTTCAAAACCGCATCAGGAAACGAGGTTCAATCCGCATGACGACCTGGCCAACATGAAAGAGCCCGACTGGCAGGAAATCACGGAGGAAGTATTTCAAAAGCTATTTAAGAAATCGGCTGTGAAGCGAACAAAACTCGAAGGTCTGAAAAGGAACATTCGGTTTGTTACAAAAAATTAAGTCCCGCGTTGTGCGGGACTGGTTAGACAAATTCTAGGTTTTCAGGCTACTACGAAGCACCGGTTAAGGATGGCTTCGTGTTGCGTCCCAAACCGGGTGTAACACCATTGTTTGAGTTCTTGGATTTCAGCGCCCATCAAAAGTTCGATGGCCTTTTTTAGCTCTTTTTCAAAAAGCTTTGCGTCAAAACTCACCTTTGTGAGCACCGTTTTGACATAATTCAGCATGGCAACATGTTAAAGTACGAAATGAAATAATTTTACTTTAAATACCCTGTTAATTTAATGAGCGGTAAACTCAACTAAAAGAACATTTTTAGTTTTGTAACGATGATATTGGTACGAAGATTGACTATGGAGCGATTTTTTTCGATAAAACTACCCCTAGGGCTATTTTTCACGTTTGTGGCCATACAGTTTGTGCAAGCGCAAACAATACAGATTATTCTGGGCCCTGACGAAATTGGCGAAAATCAGGCATGGACCATCACCGCCACCATCCAAAACGACCGTTTTAAAAACACCGAATACAATTTCCCCGATATTAACGGGTTCCGGAAACGCGGAACCTCCACACAATCACAAACCAGTATTGTAAACGGACAGGTTTCCTCTTCACAAAGTATTGTCATGACCTACCTGCCTACCAAACAGGGAACTTTTACAATTCCGGCTTTTAAGATGAAAATTAATGATCAGATGATCAGTTCTCCCGGAAAAAAAGTAAAGGTAGGTCCGGCTGTCCAAAACACACAGCGAGATCCCTTCCGGAGTTTTTATGAACGCGATGATTTTTTTGGATCAGGTAATCCTGAGTTTGTGGATATTAAAGACGATGCGTTTTTCGCGCTCACCACAAATAAAAATGAAGTTTATGTTGGGGAAGGATTTACAACAGCACTTTCATTTTACGTTGCAGAAAACAACCGGGCTCCGCTACAGTTTTACGAGCTTGCGCAACAGCTTTCCACCATCCTGAAAAAAATAAAACCATCGAACTGTTGGGAAGAAAATTTCAACATTGAAAACATCCAGGGCGAGGCGGTCAGCATTAATGGAGTGGGTTACACACAGTACAAATTATATCAGGCGACTTTCTATCCATTGAATAGCCAAACCATCGAATTTCCAAGCATCGGATTGGAGATGATCAAATTCAAAGTGGCCAAGAATCCATCATTCTTTGGACAGAACCGACAGGAAAATTTCAAAACATTTTATTCAAAGGCCAAAACGATAAAAGTGAAAGAATTGCCACCACATCCTTTACGGGATCAGGTTGCTGTAGGTAATTATCGACTCGA
>DASTYM010000122.1:0-2482 GCA_035764995.1 Cyclobacteriaceae bacterium
GTGTTCATCAGAAGTCGGTGCCGAGTGTTGTAAAAGAAAAGCACAAGGAGAAGCTGACCAAGATCAAGAACACGGTTAAGCAAATTGAACTCTCCACCAGCGCTCAGCGCGACCGCATTGATCGCATGTTGCGGTCGGAGCGTGTGATGACGTGGGAATATTTTGTCAAGCACTTTGATGGCCACGGCTTAATGAGTTTCCTCTCGCGAGGCATTATCTGGAATTTTGATAATGGTCAGTCAACCGTGCAGGTAATCTTTTCAGACGGCACGTGGAGACTGAATACTCACGAAGAAGTTAAGCCATCGAGTGAAACCAAAGTCTCACTCTGGCATCCGGTAACGGCTCAACTGAGTGAAGTGCAAAAATGGAGAAACTATTTGATCGAACAGAAGATCAAACAGCCGATTAAGCAAGCCTTCCGCGAAGTGTACTTCCTTACCGAAGCAGAAGTGAACACACGCACGTATAGCAATCGCATGGCCGCTCATATTCTGAAGCAGCATCAGTTTAATTCACTTGCCAAATCACGAGGGTGGAAGTATTCGTTGCTGGGTGCTTATGATGATGGTCGCTATAATGAAGGTGCAGAACTGAACCTCCCGGAATTCGGATTGCGTGCAGAGTATTGGGTGAGTGAAGTGAATTCAGATGGTGCATACAATGAAACAGGAATTTGGCTGTATGTGGCCACCGATCAGGTACGTTTTATAAGTGTTGCCAATGGCGAAGCGGTTCAACTGGTTGATGTTCCTAAAATTCCGTTCTCGGAGGTGATGCGTGATGTCGACTTGTTCGTAGGTGTCGCGAGTGTGGGCAACGACCCAACCTGGAACGACAGTGGCGGTTTACCTGCTCATCGTGATTACTGGCAGTCGTATTCTTTTGGTGAGTTATCAGAATTAGCGAAGAACAGGAAAGAGACATTAGAGCGCCTCGTGCCGCGGTTAAAAATTGCATCGGTGTCACACATCAAAGATCGTTTTCTGGTGGTGAAAGGAACGCTGCGAACGTATAAGATTCACATCGGTAGTACCAATATCTTAATGGAACCAAACGATCAGTATCTCTGCATTGTCCCTGACCGCTCCGCCAAACCGATGAGCGATCTCTTCCTGCCATTTGAAGGTGATACAGGCTTGTCGGTGATTTTGAGTAAAGCGTTTTTGTTAGCGGCTGATGACAAGATCACGGACTCAACGATTACATCGCAGATTAATAGGAAGTAGGCAGCGATGATTGCCGCTTATAGATGATTCGCTTTGCGTCTGCTTTGCGTCTTCGCGCCTTTGCGTGAAATATTTCCTCGTATCTTCACATATGCAACCACGATATATAGAATTCATTCAGGATGTGCTCATCACGCTCCATGCGAACATCCGCGAGTTGGAGGAGAGGAAAAACTTTGCCGAGCCGGAGGAACTTGGACATATTGATGGTAAGTTGATGGCCTACATTGAGATGCTCGCGATAGTGAGGAGTAGTTCCGAGGAGTTTGGGGTGAGGAGAGAAGATGTGGGGCTATGAACAGCTTTTCTTTGCGTCCTTGCGTTTCTGCGGTTTACTTTTCACCTCAAAGGCGCAGAGAAAGGCCGCAATGGATGAGCATTTTTTAACTAGATTTAAGAATGAGAAAACTAATAGCGGCCATTAACCAAACCTTAGATGGATTTTGTGATCATACACATGCCCTTGCGGATGCGGAGTTGCATGATCATTATACTGAACTATTGAAAAGTTCGGGCACGCTTTTGTATGGGCGGGTGACGTACCAGATGATGGAAAGTTTCTGGCCAACGTTGGTGAAGAATCCTTCCGGGGAAAAGGATATGGATGATTTTGCGAATGCAATTCAAAATATTGAGAAGGTTGTTTTTTCGAATACACTGAAAAGTGTGAGTTGGGAAAATTCGAGGCTGGCTATAAAAAGCATTGAACAGGAGGTGCGGGAGTTAAAGAAGGGAACGGGAAAGGATATTGCTGCCGGTAGTCCGAGTATGATTGCTGCATTGACGAAGCTGAATTTGATTGATGAGTATCAATTGTGTATTCATCCGGTAATTGCGGGGAGCGGGTTGGTGTTGTTTAAGAACCTGAGTGAAAAGGTTACGCTTAAACTCATCAAAACAAAAACCTTTCAATCGACAGGCGCAGTAATCCATTATTATAATCCAATCTGATAAAAGCTGCAGTAAATTTTTGAGAATGATAAAAGCATTTTTAAATTCGCTTTAATTTTTTGTAAAAACCTCATTCGTATGTCGAGAATTCTCGTGCTCATGGTGATGACTGTTTTAATCTCTGGTTGTCATACCCTCAAAAATATTTCAGTCGAAAAAATAAGTAAAGCGCAACCTGCCTCCGAAACCAAAACAATTGTTAGCACACTCTCAGATGACAAAATGGGAGGGAGGGAGCCCGGCACTCCAGGTATGGAAGCTGCTTCAGTTTGGGTTGAGGATTTACTTAAAAAGGCAGGCGT
>DASTYM010000123.1:0-3083 GCA_035764995.1 Cyclobacteriaceae bacterium
GTTCTACCCCTCTCTTCCAAGGAAGAGAGGGGTGATATAATTTACCAATTCAGCACACGCTTGGCTGGGGTGAGTTGAGAATAACCGTTGAAATAGCGGGTCACTTTTGCCGGTTTTGGCGGTGTAAAGCCGAATGCAACTGGTTCAGGGGGAAGAATTGCTGTACCTTCGAAATATTCTGTAACCTTTCTTAAAACCTTAAGTTTCCCATCTTGAAAACACCTGCTTCTCCATTGGAAACACTTAGTGATAACGCCTTGATGCTCAAGGTCAAAGATGGCGACCTTGACCGGTTAGGGCTGCTTTTTGAGCGCTATAAAAAGCCTTTGTTTGGCTTTTTCTATGGTATGAACAAAGATGCAGAACTATGTGAAGACCTGGTGCAGAATGTTTTCTTCCGGATTCTGAAGTATCGTTACTTGTTTCGCGGAGAGGGCGACTTCAAAACATGGATGTTTCATATTGCGCGAAATGTGAATCATGACCATTACCGGAAAAATAAATTAGGAAAAACGGAATCGGTGGAGGAATGGAACGAGCGCTTAGGGCATGGTGATATCTATACCGCCCAGGTTCAGCAAGATGAAGAATTAAAAATGCTTTCCCTTGCGATGGACCGACTGCCTGAAGACAAACGGGAGATTCTTTTGCTGAGCAAATTCCAGGATAAAAAGTACAAGGAGATAGGAGAAATTATCGGATGCAGTGAAGGTGCAGTGAAAGTGAAAGTTTTCAGAGCCTTGCAAGATCTGAAATCGGTTTACAAGCAACTTGAAAAACAGATGTGATATGGAACAGGAAAAAATACAAGAGCTGATCATGAAGTACAACGAAGGGCAAGCCGACCCTTCCGAAATCAAAATGATCGAGCATCTGATTGAAAACGGAACAATTGAGTTATCACAACTTCAGGAACTAAAAGCCATTGAAGAGCAAATGATACGAATTGAGTCACCCTTTCCTTCAACTGACCTGGATGACAGATTCTATAAAATGCTCCGTGGAATGAAAAAGGAAGGAAAAGGATTTTCCTGGGCAAGTTTTTTTTCTTGGCCGGAACTCGCACC
Source organism: Cyclobacteriaceae bacterium (assembly GCA_035764995.1). Lineage (GTDB taxonomy): Bacteria > Bacteroidota > Bacteroidia > Cytophagales > Cyclobacteriaceae > UBA2336. Next base: position 1,068 of record DASTYM010000123.1, read on the forward strand.
CAAACTAGCCTTTGCTTCAGTCGCGCTCGTGGTTGGTTTCTTTGCTGGATACTTGTTTATGCCATCCCCCCAAAGTAAGGAGGAGATAAAAATAATGAGCCAGGAGATATCAGACCTAAAAGAGATGATGATGTTTTCGCTGCTGGAAAAGGAATCGGCAACCGACAGGTTAAAAGCAGTAAGTCTGACCAGTGAAATGAGCCCAAGCGAGAAAGTTACTTCAGCATTGCTCAAGACGCTCAACGCTGATGATAATATCAACGTGCGATTAGCAGCGTTGGATGCTCTCAAGCCTTATGCTAATAACAGCAAGGTTAGAGAGGAGCTGGTGCGGTCTATCGCCAATCAGGAATCACCGCTGGTACAAGTTGCCATGGCCGATTTGATGGTGGCGCTTCAGGAAAAATCGTCCGTGAAGGAGTTGGAGAAAATTTTGAAAAATGAAAGAACTCCAAAAGAAGTGAAAAAGAGAATTGAAGAAAACATTAAAACAATGATTTAGTTATGAAACGAATAGTCATGCCATTGCTCGGTATTCTGCTTACAGGTACCCTGACGGCACAAGATCATACTGAAAAGATTTCGAAGGAGTTTACACTTGAGAAAAAATCGCCTGCAAACGCACTCATTGTTGCCAACATTAATGGCGATGTAAAAGTTACCAGCTATGAAGGCGACAAGATTATGGTTGAGGTAACGAAGACGATTCGTGCTAAAACCGATGCCAGACTTGAAAAAGGAAAATCTGAAATTCAGTTAGGTGTTATTGATCGGGTTGATACGTTGGTTTTGTTTGTGGAAGGACCTTGTATTTCCTTCGGGCGGGCCAATCGCAAAAACAGGGGTGATCGCTGGAGCAGAACCGGACATTACAGCTATGACTGGAACGATTGCAACAACAACAGAAGCTGCCGGGAGGAATATGATTACACCATGGATTTTGTAGTCAAGGTTCCTGCATCACTGAATGTTGCGGTGAGCACAGTCAATGACGGAGATATTTTAGTAGAGAACGTGAAAGGCGCAGTAATTGCTAATAACATTAATGGCAACATCAAGCTTACGAATCTGGTGCGCGAAGCAGATGCCAGCACGATCAATGGAGATTTGGATGTTACGTACACAAAAAATCCAGACAAAGACTGCAGGTTCTATTCACTCAATGGCGACATCAACGCCCTGTTTCAAAAAGGACTGGCTGCCAATTTGAGTTTTGAAAGTTTCAATGGTGAATTCTACACAGACATCCAACCGATTGAAGGACTCCCTGTAAAGGTAGAGCAAACAAAAGAAGGTGATGGAATCAAGTATAAAGTAAACGGCAATCGATATAAAATAAGAACAGGCGGTGCACTCCTTGATTTTGAAACATTTAATGGAGATGTATTCCTGAAAGAAAAAGTGAATTAAGTATAAAAATGAAAACGAAAATGAAAAAGCAATTAATAACTATAGTAACGATAGCGTGCCTGGTTTGCCTGGCAGGTAGCCTCTTTGCTCAGGGAAATGAATTTGCCATCCCCTTGACTGATCCGGCTAAGCGCGGAAAATTGAAAGCCCACCTTAATTCAGGGTCCATTACTGTAAAAGGAACGGCCCGTAAAGATGTGCTGGTGCGCTACAAATCAGAAGATGATGAAGATGATCACGATCATGATAAGGATAAATCAACAGACGGCTTAAAGAGAGTTAGTGGTGGGGGAATGGATTTGGAAGCTGCTGAAAATAATAATTATGTAGTGATACAATCTGATTCTTGGAACCACAGCGTTAACCTTGAAATTGAGGTGCCTGCCGGATTTGACCTGGAAGCACATACTTATAACGATGGTGATTTAATGATCACCGGCCTGCAAGGCAAAGTAGAACTTACAAACTACAATGGTGAAATCACAGCACTTAATATTTCGGGTTCCGTTGTCGCTACCACCTACAATGGAGAAATAAAGATTACCTTCGATAAGGTTACAGATGACAGTCCAATGTCTTTCATCACTTATAACGGAGATGTTGATC
>DASTYM010000124.1:0-24381 GCA_035764995.1 Cyclobacteriaceae bacterium
TTTAACAGAATTGCTCCCGACTCGGGTTTGTAAAAGTTTTGAATAAGTTGGAGCAACGTACTTTTTCCACCCCCACTTTCACCGAGCAGTGCTATTATTTCCCCCTTCTTAACATTCATTGATATGTCTTTCAGAATTTGCTTTCTTCCCGGAAATCGAAAAGAGACGCCATTGATCGCAAGCTCATTAAATGAATTCTCTGTTTGTTTTGACTCGATTAAATCCTCCTTCTCAATTGATGTGAACTCAAACATTCTGTCGAAAGCAATACGAGCTTCCTGTAGTTGAATATTCGCTACCACTAATCGGGTTGCTGACGGGATAATCCCACTGGCCATTCCAACTACAGCCATCATTTCTCCCAACTGTAGTTCTTGACTCAGTACAAGCCACGATGAGAAACCAAAAACAGCCGTGATAAAAACAACCCCCGTAATTTCAGACATCAAATTAAACCTGATACCTAACTTACCGAGTTCAAAACTCTTTTGCTGAAACAGACCGAATATGGTTTTATTCATTTTTTCAAAAAATGAAATCCTATTCGAAAGTTTGATGTCTGCAATTCCCTGAACTGTATCAATAAAATTACTTTCTGTCAATGCGTAGCCTGCCATTACTTCTTTTTGCAGGCTGGCTATTGGTTTATTAAAACGAAGGAGGATTACACTATACAACAGCAGTACTCCAAGGGCAATTAAACCAATTAGTGAAGAATACGCGAATACAAAACAAGTTGAAACCAGTACAACGAGAAAATCAATAAGCACACTACCGGCTAGCATACTGAGTGTATTTTGAATACGCCTGGTATCGTTCATGCGGGCAACTAGTTCACCGGTCTTGCGCGTATCAAAAAATGATTTGGGCAATTGCAACAGGTTGCCGTAAAAACTCTGAATGATCCTATTATTAAAAGCCATTCCCTGGCGGATCATGAAAAAGCCACGCAGGTAATTAAGCCCACTGCGGGCGAACAGGAGAAACAAAACCAGCACAAGACTTAGTAGTAATTTCTGTGTGTTCTCTTTCGGTAAAATATCATCAATCAGTATTTGCGAAAAAATGGCGGTGGATATTCCGAGTACAGAGATGACAATTCCCAGAGACAACGAAACCGAAAGCAGGAGAAAATCTTCACGGATCAAATCAATAATCCATGTTTTTTTCTTCATGATTGCGAATTCCTTTTTTTCGAAGGCCGAAGCCGGGGAAAGTTTAAGGAGGATTTTGCTTTGCCAGATAGCGTTAAGCTGATCACGTGTGTAAATGCCAACGCCTTTGGCAGGATCACCCAATACAATTTTCTCTCCATCAAAGCCATAGAAAACAGCATAATGATGCAAACGATTCTCAATGACCACATGAAGAATGGCAGGCTCATTTAATTCCTTCAGGTTCTCAACACTTTCGCCTTCCAGACCTTCCGCACGAAAGCCAACTTGTTTAGCTGCTTGCATCAAACCCAACAAGGTTGTGCCTTGTTTGGATGTTCCACTAGCCTTGCGAAGCTTCTCTAATGAGCTAATGCCACCATGATGATTAATAACCGAAGCAAGACAAGCAACTCCACAATCGGATTGATCGTGTTGAAGAACAAATGATTTTCTAAGATTTTTTAAATCCACTAAAGTCAAATGAGATATTTAAGAATGGCTTCAGCCTTTGTCTCTCCTTTAAATTCCTTTCTCAGTTTTTTATCATGACCATAAATAAATATGTGGGGCACGGAGAGATTCCCGAAAGCAGCAAAAGCATCCGATGAAGAAATTTGGGTGAAAAAAATATTGTTGTGATTTTTTAATCCCGTTGTCTCGGCAAAATCAAGGATATTTGCAAGTGACTCAGAAGACATGAAGACAATACTTACCTTGGAAAAAGAAGCTATGTTATTTTTAATGTCTTTAGCTTCGTACCGGCAATGTTCGCATTCAGAATTAAAGTAGATAAGCACTAATGACTTTTCAATAAATGCAGAAACATTAATTGTCGTGCTGTCTAATGTGATTAATAACAATTCAGGCATGGTGCTAAGTCTTTCCTTCGTTGATTTACCAGCCTCAACTTTTTTAAAAGCTAGATTGGTGAGCCATCCGACAGTACATAATAGGACAATGAGTAATACCCATTTAATAACAATTCTCATCTCAAGGGGTTATGCTTATAGAAAGAAATACAATAAAGACCACCCATAGTAAAAGACCCATTCCGTAGGTGGATGCAACCAATCCAAGCATTTTTGAATATCGTTCTTTAATCAGCGAGTAAAGACCGTATGCCAGCAAGAGCCAGTATATAATTTCAAAGGCATTAAATAGTTGAAGTGGATAAGCAAGCCAAGGCTCTATAGTGCTACGGTCTACAATGCTCAACAATGACAACGGAGAAAAGTACTGCAAATCCTGCAAAGTATATTCTGTAAAAAATAAGCCAAACCAAACAAGCTTAGTTATTGGTACAACTAAAAAAACAACCTCACTGAACATGGCCAAATGAAAAAGCTTAGTGAAGTTGACAGAGTAACCGCTAAGTAATACTCCTATGTACAAGCACAAGGCGACAACGAAAAACTTTAGCAAATAGTAAAGGGGCATAATCGGATAAGCAATCCACTGCAACCTTTCACCATTTTCAATTAACTCCATGATTCGTTCATAAGCCAACCGCTCACTATAAAAGTCATAGATCAGATCGTCAGTTACTAAAATTCGATTGTTTACGTATGCTGTGAGGAGCAACAGACAAATGAGGGCACAGAAAAAAAAATACTTATTTACACTTGCGAGAATCAACTTTACAAAGGTCAATTGTTCAATGCAACCGAGTTTACCTTATATCCTTTAGCAGCAAAATACTCTTCTATTTCGCCTCGGGTTTTCGAGAATTTTTCTTTTGTCTTTAGAAAAAAAAAAGTTTTGCAAGATGCCATTAAAATTTATCGATGAGATATATATCTGGCTATTTTCTTCGTCAATTTTTATAACATGACGAAACTTGAAAATGCTTCCTATGATGATCTCACCAGGTCTTATTTTGTAGGGTTCTGCAAGCGTATCCAAAAACTCTTTTAAGTCATTCATAGTTTCAAAATTTAAGACGGCACTTAACTACCGTCTTAATTTAGTCAACTTCACTAAAGTATTATAAATCCAGACAATTAGGTCCAGCTGCAACTAAAGCGGCACCTATAAGAGCACCGGGACCGCCAGCAATTACACCGCCTAACCATACTCCCCAGAATAAGGCTTGACCACAAGGTGCCAATTCGGATCCTCCCTCAATTTTTTCCATTTTCTCAATACTTATTTTTTTCATTGTTGTAAGGTTTATGTTGCCTACTCTAAAAGCTTTTCGGCTTTCGCTTCATCAGTGTGATTAGATGATCTGATGAAGATGGACTTATTTACAGCCGCGCTAATCAAATAGTTAGCGTATGACATATCAGATTAGTCATTCGCAACTATGCTGAGTGAAAAAGTAGAAGGACCTTGGTTATTTCAGAGGATAAAACATCGCACGAGCGTAAGAGCATTATGGATCCCTTTAGGGCAGTGACACTGGCATAAATTCAAATTGGCTTGAAGGTCGCTTCTCTGGCGAATCCAGAATCCCAGGCATCTGTTTCAAACTTTTTAAGTGTCTTTAGTTTGCTTTTGGAAATTTCAAGTATGCGCACATTATAATTTAAACCTTTTTTATAATTTTCCTGGAGACCACTGAAAGTAAATGATTTCAACTCTAAAAAAATTTCATTTTTACTCACCCACTTCCATTTTCCTGTTACGCTCATCATTTCGCCAAACTCAAGTGTGTAATCACCGTTTTTGTGAAATGTATAGCGGCATTCTGGCTCCTTTGATGCTTCTCCAGCTATTAATGACGTTTGCTCACCTTTCCAAATAGTAGAGGTTAACAAGTCATTGTGGTCTTGTTGAAGGTCGGTATCACATGAAATGATTGCAGTACTAAAGAGGATGAGAAGTCCAGTCAGTTTAGTTTTCATATCTCTAGTTTATTTTGTACACCTTTAAACTCTTTGTGCATTGTCGATTTTGACGATATCTCGTTGGAAGGGCATTCTAAACTTGTTAAAAGTATGCCAAAGCTGTTACCTATTGATAGTTTGAATATTTAAATTTGCATTTGGCATTCTGAGTTAGTCAATGGCAACTATACTGAGTGAATGCCAAGCTCGGTGTGGTGCAAAGTAATGATGACAGATTATTTCAGGAGACCAGAATGGATATTTACTCGTCTGAAGGAATCTACAAAAACCAAGGTAGGGTATATCACTTAAAGTTAACTTGATTTGTAAGTCTTTTCCTTTGTGAAGCCAGAGTCCCAAGTATCTTTCCCCAACCTTTCAAGTGTCTTTAAATTACCTTCTGAAATTTCAAGTATTCGTATGTAGTAGCTATTTTTTTCATCAAAATTAAACCATTTACCCTCGATTGTTACTGACTCATACGAAATGCAGATTTCATTCTTATCGATCCATTTCCATTTTCCAGCTATTTTAATTATTTCACCGGCCTCATAGGTGTAATCACCATTTTTGTGAAATGTGAAGTGGTTATCCGGCCACTTTGATTTCGCTCCATTTAATAATGGCTCTCGTTCTCCGATCCAAATGCTCGAGGTTAACAAGTCATTGTTTTCTTGTTGAATGTCCATATCGCATGAAATAATTGCAATACTCAAGACGATGAGAAGTCCAGTTAGTTTAGTTTTCATAAACACGAAATTGGCATATATTCGGGTTAAAATCGGATAATAGCTAGCAAATGCTAGATTGACTTAGTCATTAGCAACTACACTGAGTGAACGCCTGACTAGTGAAGCGAACTTGACGGTTGTGACTGAATTATTGGATCAAATATCCAGATATCGCAATAGCATATCGATGCGCTCTTTTTCAGTGCCTAGGGGTTTGGTTTCCTGGTAGCGACCAATGACTTTGTAATTGAAACGTTCCAGGGTGGCAACAATTCTGGAAAGTTCAAGCTGGTTGAGCTTTAATGTCAAACGAATTTTTCCCGGGTCAAGCGGATCTTCTTTTACAATGCTGCTGAGAATTCGCGCCCGGTTCTCTTCAATAAGGCGACTGATTTCTGCCAGTGAATAATCATTGTGATTCATGGAAAGAACCAGGATTGCACCGGGCGTTTGTACAGCTGCTGTTTGTGCAAAAGAAGTCAGCGTATCCTGAACGGTGATTACACCTGCATAAATATCTTCATCATCGAGCACGCATACCATTTGTAATTTATTATCGGCAGCAACTTTCAGTATGTCATAAAAATGAGATGACATGTGTACGTAACACGATTGGCCCACCAACTCGAATTCTCCTAATTTTTTTTCGATGTCGTTTGTTTCGAGGATGATTTCTTCTGAGATAAATCCAATCAGCTTTCCGTTGTCGACCACGGGCATGTGGTTACACCGGAACTCCTCCATCCAAACAATAGCCTTATGTGCATCATCCGTGGCTTTGAGCGGGGGAATCATCTGATTGATTAAATCTTCAGCTATTACACTCATGCGTTAACCTGTATACCTTCTGAGAGCAAAAAGTTTTCCACTAATTCATTAAATTTTTCAGGGTGCTCCATCATGGGAGCATGACAGCATTTATCAATAAAACTCAATGTAGAGTTCGGAATCAGCCTGTTAAACTCGTGCGCAACTGCGGGAGGTGTAATCGTGTCATTAAGCCCCCAAACCAGGAGGGTTGGCGCCTTAATGTTTGGAATATCAGGTGCCATGTTATGGCGCTGTGCCGACTTCGCAATGGCCACAATGCGCAAACATTTTGGAATGCTGTTGGTTGTTTCAAATACTTCGTCCACCAACTCTTTTGTGGCCACTTTAGGATCATAGAAGGTGTACGCCACGCGCTCCTGAATGTACTGATAGTTTCCGCGCTTGGGATACGAACCACCCATGCCATCTTCAAACAATCCTGAACTACCTGTTAACACAAGTTTTTTAACCTTGTCGGGATTTTTAAGTGTATACACCAGTGCAACATGACCGCCCAGGCTGTTGCCCATGATCATCATGTTGTCTAATTTTTTTAATGCAACAAACTCTTCGAGGAATTTTCGAAGTCCTTCCAGTCCGGCTTCTTTAATTGGCATCTCATAGATGGGAAGCATGGGTATAACAACCCTGAAATTTTTGGAGAAGCGATTCACCACACCCTCCCAATTGCTTAATGCGCCAAACAATCCGTGTAAAAGAACAAGTACATTGCCCTGCCCTTCGTCCACATACTTAAATCCGTTTTCTTCTTTAACTGTAAGAGCCATGCTGCGCTGGATTTACATCTGATAAGTAAGGAAAAAAAACTCAAACAAAAGATGGAAAAAATAAGTTTTAAGACCGTCCTCCGAAAAGATCGCTGAAAACGGGAAAAATTTCAGCCACCCATGAAGTTACGGTCGGAGCAAATGTCGCAATGGGTGGGTAAAGCCATGAACCTTCTGTCCAGTGGTCAGGAAAGTTGACACTCACGGAAGAAACAATCCAAAGCAGGACACTCGCCATAAATGCCGCTTTTAATATTCCGATGGCAGAACCCGCAATCTGGTCAGCATTTCCCAATACGGTTTTCTCGATCGATGATTTCAAAAATTTACCCAACAAACCAACAAGGATTGCTACGATAATAAAAACAACTCCGAATGCTACATACGGAAGAATTTTGTCATCGATGTCATAGTAGCGGCTTAGATTAACCATGGCTGTGCCCATTAATTTAAATCCCGCTAAAATGCCCAGGATGATTCCGAGCAGCGAAAAAAGTTCAGCCAAAAATCCTTTGCGATAACCGCCCACTGCACCCATCAACAAAACGATGATGAGTATCACATCCATGATCGTCACGAAGCCAACAGTTTTTTTACAATTTCAGAAATAGCTTTGCCGTCTGCCTTACCTGCCAATTTTTTGGTGGCGCTTCCCATTACTTTTCCAACATCCTGCGGGCCTGCCGCTCCAACTTCTGTAATAATTTTTTTAAGCTCGGCAGTAAGCTCATCAGCAGAAAGTTGTTTAGGAAGATAACGATTGATGACCTCGAGTTGAAAGAGTTCCTTCTCAGCCAGGTCAGCGCGATTTTGCTGTTGAAAAATATCAGCCGACTCTTTGCGCTGCTTGGCAGCTTTCATAAGAAGTTTGCTTTCAGTGTCGGAAGAAATTTCGGCCACACTTCCTTTTTCTGTTTCCGCAAGCAGGATCATTGACTTGATGCTGCGCAAGGCCTCAAGCTCTTCTTTATTTTTAGCCAACATGGCCTTCTTGATGTCGTTGTCGATTTGTGCTTTTAAACTCATAACTCAATCAATTTGAAAATTTGAAAATTCGATAATTTGAAGATTGATTTCACTTGATAATGCAATCTTAGGTATCTTTATGTATTAAGGCTCAAAATTAATCTTCAAATTTTCAAATCATCGAATTTTCAAATTAATAATGACGCGGCTCAGTGTAAATATTAACAAAATCGCTACCCTCCGAAATGCGCGTGGAGGCAATAACCCAGATGTTATTCAGGTGGCCCTGGATTGTGAGCGGTTTGGAGCAGAAGGCATCACGGTTCACCCCCGTCCGGACGAACGGCACATCCGCTACAACGATGTATTACAACTAAAGAATGTGGTGAAGACAGAATTCAACATTGAAGGCTACCCGGATGAGCGATACATGGAACTTATTAAGATAGTGAAGCCTGCACAGGCCACACTTGTTCCAGACGGACCTCATGTCATTACCTCCAACGCAGGATGGGACACGATCAAGCATTCGGGTTTCTTGAAAGAAGTTGTGCGTGAATTGAAAAATTCTGGGGCACGAGTTTCTGTTTTCGTTGATCCGTCAGCAAGTATGGCTGAAGGAGCTGCGGAAGTTGGAGCAGACAGAATAGAGTTATACACGGAGCCCTATGCCAGCCAGTATCATAGTAATAAAGAGACTGCGGTTGCTCCTTACATTGAAACAGCACGCATTGCCAAGTCGATGGGGTTAGGTATTAATGCAGGCCACGATCTTGATCTGCATAATCTTAAGTTTTTAAATCAGTCTATTCCTTATTTAGACGAGGTATCGATTGGTCATGCGCTAATCAGTGATGCTTTATATTTTGGTTTAGAAAATACGATCCAATTGTACCTGCGCCAATTAAAAGGTTAACTGCCACAAACCACTTCGGACCGTGGACTTTAAAAACTATTTAGGTTAACTTACCTGCAAAGAACATCCATGAATCTTCAAAAGAAATTCTCCGAGAAAGATTTAGATCGTATCAGGGCAGCTGTGCAAGAGGCTGAAAGTAAAATTTCAGGTGAGATCGTTCCCGTAATTGTTGGAAAGAGCGGTCATTATACCATTGCACACTACAAGGCAAGTGTGATTGCGGCCGCTATTGTTTTTTCATTGATCATTTTGTTTGATCGTTACGTGCCTGCCATGGCGATATACGATCCCCTCATGATTTTTTGTGTAGTGTTGGTGGCTGGTTTATTGGGAGCCGTTGCTGCTAATTATTCAGATTGGGTAAAACGCAAAGTGCTCACGCAACGTCACATGGATAATGCCACGCGGCAACGGGCAGAGAATGCTTTTTTGGAGGAGGAGGTTTTTAATACCCGGCATCGCACGGGCATTATGATTTTCATTTCGTTTTTTGAGCACGAAGTAATTGTGATGGCCGATTCGGGAATCAGTAAAGTTGTAGAACAAAAGGAGTGGGATAAAATTGTGAGCGTACTCACCAACAACATCCTTAAAGATAAAATTGTTGAAGGGCTTGAAATCGCGCTGAAGCGATGCGGAGAAATTCTCCTTGAAAAGGGATTTCATGCAGAGGCTGATGATAAAAATGAATTGCGTGATGACCTCCGGATTAATTGACCAAATGATCAAGCATCAATTTTCAATGAAGCTCTTCTCAACCCGTTTTATTTTAGTGACAACCCTTCTCCAGATATCACTGGCAAGCTTTTGTCAGCGGGCTGTTCCGCCACTTGATAACAAACGCGTTCATGATGAAGCGCACGTGCTTTCATCGCATACAGTTGAGCAACTCGAGATTCAACTGAAACAGTATGAAGATTCAACCAGCAATCAAATTGCCATTCTGATCATTAATTCACTTGAAGGCGATGTAATCGAAGAGTATTCGATTCGTGTGGCTCACGATGAGTGGAAACTGGGTCAAAGCAAAAATGATAATGGTGTTTTACTCTTGATTGTAGTCGATGATCGCAAGATGAGAATAGAAGTGGGTTACGGATTAGAAGGCGTATTACCCGATTTGATTTGTAACCGAATTATCCGAAATGAAATGGCGCCAAATTTTCGAAGAGGCGATTATGATGCGGGCGTTTTGCTTGCTATCAATGCAATCATAAGAGCAATTGGTGGTGAGTATGTTGCAGATCCGGATGCCTCTGAAAGCGACTCTATGTCATCAGGTGATATCATGCTTGTTAGCCTTGTTGTGTTTGGATTGCTTGGAATTTTCACTTTCTCAGGGCTTTCATCTGAAGGCGCTGTTGGCTGGGTGTTTTACTTTTTCCTGATTCCATTTTATGCAATTTTCCCGAGTGTCATTTTAGGTTGGAGTACCGGGCTCAAGGCACTTGGAATTTACATGGTGGGCTACCCGATCTTAAGAGTTCTATTCAAAAAAATGGATTGGATTAAAAAGGGCTCTGGTAGTGGGGGAAGAAACAAAGGTGGCTGGTCATCAGGTTCAGGCTGGTCGGGTGGTGGTTTTGGAAGCAGCCGCAGCAGTGGTGGAGGCTTTGGAGGATTCTCAGGGGGCGGTGGTGGCTTTGGAGGTGGTGGCAGTAGCGGAAGCTGGTAAATAGTTTATGGAGAAAACGCTGGTCCGACAATATGATTTAGTGAAGGGGTCACGAAGCGAACTTCTGAAGTACTGCTCTTCAATTTCACGTGCACATCTTGTTCAGCCCATTCAACAGTTCGGGCATTCCAGCGTTCGTAATCTTTTGGTTCATGTTGCAAATGCCAGCATCTATTGGCTTGGAGAATTTGCACTTAACAAGTCGGTGACGTACGGGAAACCTGACTCATTACAATCGATGGAGGAAATATCGGTCCTCTACGATCAGGTTGATATGCTGATGGTTGAGTTTCTGAAAGCATTCCCTGACACTTCGAAACCAATACAGGGATGGGTTAAGTGGGTGAAGAAGGACCTCAGTACAACACCGCTCCAATTATACACACATGTAGTTACCCATTTCTTTCACCATAAAGGCCAAATCCTAACCATGAGTCGCCACCTGGGATACACGCCTGTCGACACGGACGTTATCCGGTTTTAGGAAACCTAAGATTCGTCAATCAAAATTCCAGATAGTCTTTTAATCCTCTAAATACTGATCTATTTTTGGCCTTCATTTTAGCTCCCTGGTATCACCATGAAAAAAGACAAAGTCATCTTTGACCTGATCGAAAAAGAAAAGCAACGTCAGGAAAACGGCATTGAACTGATTGCCTCAGAAAACTTCACATCACTGCAGGTCATGAAAGCACAGGGAACTGTGCTCACGAATAAGTACGCAGAAGGACTTCCCGGCAAACGGTACTATGGCGGATGCGAAGTAGTAGACGAAATCGAGCAGCTTGCCATCGATCGTGCAAAAGAACTTTTCGATGCAGAATGGGCTAACGTGCAGCCTCACTCAGGCGCCCAAGCCAATGCGGCTGTTATGCTGGCAGTATTGAAACCAGGCGATAAAATTTTAGGATTCGATCTTTCTCACGGAGGTCACCTGACACATGGCTCACCTGTTAACTTTTCAGGAAAACTTTATCAGCCAACTTTTTACGGAGTAGAGGAAACCACAGGAAAAATTGATTTCGATAAAGTAATTGAAACAGCTAAACGTGAAAAGCCGAAATTGATCATTTGCGGTGCATCGGCTTATAGCCGCGATTGGGATTATAAAAAATTAAGGGAAGCAGCTGATGCCGTTGGTGCATTGGTGTTGGCAGATATTTCACACCCGGCAGGTCTGATCGCCCGCGGTTTGCTGAATGACCCGATGGAGCATTGCCATATCGTAACCACTACAACGCATAAAACACTCCGTGGTCCACGCGGAGGAATGATTTTGGTTGGAAGAAATTTTGATAACCCGTGGGGATTGAAAACTCCGAAAGGCGAGATCAGAAAGATCACATCCATTTTGGACTCGGGCGTATTTCCCGGAACACAAGGCGGACCGCTCGAGCATGTTATTGCAGCGAAAGCCGTTGCGTTCGAAGAAGCTTTGTCAGATGAATACTTGAAATATATTGTTCAGGTTGCGAAGAACGCAAAAGCGATGTCGGATGCGTTTGTGGCAAAAGGATATAAAGTTATTTCAGGCGGAACAGACAATCACCTGATGTTGATTGATCTTCGTTCGAAGAATCTGACGGGTAAACTTGCTGAAGAATCCTTAATCAAGGCTGACATCACCATCAACAAGAACATGGTGCCGTTTGATACGCAGTCTCCATTTATCACATCAGGTATTCGCATCGGATCGCCAGCGATTACGACACGTGGCTTAAAAGAAAAAGATGCAGTGAAAGTAGTTGACTTGATTGACGAGGCATTGAAGGCACCGGAAGATGAAGGCAATTTAAAATCTGTAAAACGCAAAGTTCATGCGTTGATGAAGAAGTTTCCTTTATATAAGTAACTGACAAAGAAGGGATGAGTGAAGAAAAAGAAATGACATTCCTCGATCACCTCGAGGAATTGCGGTGGCATGTGATCCGGGCATTAGGAGCTGTGGTTATTTTGATGTTCGTAGCTTTTTGGAAAATCGAATGGATTTTTCAGAACATTGTTTTTGCACCTGCACAAATTTCATTTCCAACATTCAAGTACATGTGCGATTTGGGCGAACTGGTTGGTATGTCCGAAGCCCTTTGTGTGACAGAACTTCCCTTCATTGTGCAGAGTCGAAACATGACAGGCCAGTTCATGATGTCTCTCACCGGAGCATTTGTCATTGGCTTGATCGTTGCATTCCCGTATGTGATTTGGGAACTCTGGTCATTTATCAGGCCGGGTCTTGAAACCAAAGAGCGGAAATTTTCTAAAGGAGCTGTAGTTGCAATATCCTCCCTTTTTATTTTAGGTGTTCTTTTCGGATACTACTTGTTATGCCCAGTTACGATCTGGTTTTTATCAACGTATTCCATCAGTCCGCTGATCAGAAACGAATTTGACATCACATCCTATGTTTCTACGACTTCGAGCCTGGTACTGGGTTGTGGAATTTTATTCCAGTTTCCGGTGATCATTTATTTCCTTACTAAGGTGGGTCTTGTTACGCCACAGATCATGCGAAACTACCGGAAGCATTCTATTGTTATTATCCTGGTATTAGGTGCGATCATCACGCCATCTGCTGATCCGTTCAGTTTAACTGTGATTTCGCTGCCGCTGTATTTGCTGTTTGAAATCAGTATCTTTACTTCAGCAGTTGTATTGAGGCGTATGCGCAAAGAAGAAGAAGCAGAATTAAAAGCAGAGCAAGGAAAATCATGATAAATAAAATTGCCATTGGAGCAGATCATGCGGGGTTCGAATACAAAGAGCTTTTGAAAAAGTGGCTGGAGAAAAACGGCTATCCCGTAAAGGATTTTGGTACGTTCAGTACGGACTCGGTCGATTATCCTGACTTTGCCCATCCTGTTGCCTCGGCAGTAGAAAATAAAGAATTCAATTTAGGATTACTGCTTTGCGGAAGTGGTAATGGTGTAGCCATCACCGCCAATAAACATCAGGGTGTTCGGGCAGCCCTCTGCTGGAACGAAGAAGTTGCAGAACTAGCCCGTCATCACAATAACGCCAACATTGTTTGCATCCCTGCCCGATTTGTTACCTATGAAGTGGCTGAAAAAATTCTTGACCGTTTTTTACATGCAAGCTTTGAAGGCGGGCGCCATGAGCGCAGGGTAGAGAAAATCAGTTGCTGACTTTTACCAATTGATAGCCTTCCGGTGTTCGCTCATATTGAGCTGCCAATGCAGGCAGTCTTTCAAAAAATGCCTCCATCAAATTTTTTGGATCGATAATTATTTCCGGTAAGTCATCTTCGAAAGAGCGAGACACCAGCAACAGATTGTCGTAATAATTGGGTTCCGTAAAAACAGGCTTGAATACATTCCACTCATAAAATGAGGTAGCCAGCTGGTTGTCAGTAAATAATTCAGGCTGATTGTCCAGCACCAAAATCCGTTTTGATTTGACTGGAAGCTCAACTTGTTTCACCACCAGCTTATCATACTGAATTTTTTCAATTTTATTATAGCGTGCGAGGTAGGCAACCGTCACCACACCGATGAGCAATACCCAAAGGTGTATTTCGGCAAGCCTCCTTCTACGGATGAGCAGGAAATAATGCGTAAGGAAGAAACTTACCGGAGGGAGAAGTGTAATCAAACTTTGAGGCCTGCGATCAGATGTAAATAACACTTCGATCAACGCCACCGCAAACCACAGAAACGTGGCCTGAAAAATTTGGGATTGATATTTCGTAAGGTGAGCATCGCGGTTTAAGATAAATAATGAGATAAATAAATAGAGTAACGGTATTGCGCAAAGCAACAGCAAACTGGTTGAACTGATCAGACTTCCTGATCCGAAACTGAAATTCGGTAAGTAGAAATATTGCCATAGACTCTGAAAATTGCCCGTGAGATAATACACACAAATGAGGAACAGGTGTGGCAACAAAAATCCAGACAGCATCAACAAATACTTTCGAAAATTCGAACGCGTAAAAATTAATAAAACCAGGATGGCGCCCGGCAAATAGATGATGTGCGAAAACCGTAACAGGGAAGCCAGACTTAAAAACAATCCCAGGTTAAAGATGGTCTCATCGCGCTGAATGCGAAATTCAATTTCCTTGAATAGATTGTTCAAGGTTAGCAGAATAAATCCGGAGGCTAGTAAATCTGCCGTAAGCGAGATTGAATCAAATGAAATAAAAGCAAGAATTGAAAATATAAAGGAGGGTATATAGGTGTTTTCTGAAAACACTTTTTTATCGATCAGCATGACCCCTAAAAAAGCACTCTGCAAAAACAAAATCAAAAATGCCAACAGGTGCCGCAAGGTTAATGAGCGACCAAACAAAATATCACCCAGACCATAAAGCCACGAGGCCAGTGGTGGAGTTCTGTCAATAAGTTCGGAATAAAGCGTATGGCCCTCGTGAACCTTTTCACCGATCACAAAACTTCTTAACTCAGGGTAGCTCAGAGGTGTGGTATCTATAAAGAGCGGTAGCGATAGCAGCGTCATCAAAACGAGCAACCCCAGCAAACGGTACGGATCATTTATGCGGAAGTAACGGAGCAACTTATTTACGATTTACGGTGTACGATTTACGATTTATTTGGCTTTCTAAAAAGTGAAGAGGCATGCATTGACAAGTCGCCCTTAACACTTTAACACCTTAACACTTTAATACCCTACGCTTGGTACTTATAAAATCGTAAATTTGATCCATGGCCGGTACCACACGACAACTGAAATTTGCAAGACTCATTCAAAAGGAAATCAGCGAGATATTTCAACGGGATAAGCGTGGCATCCTGGACAATGCATTTGTAACCGTGGCTGATGTTCGGGTAAGTCCTGATCTTGGAGTAGCTAAAATTTATATCAGTATGATGTTAGCCAAGAACAAGGCAGCTGTTCTTGAAAAGATTACCAGCCGAAAAGGTGAGATCAGAAAGGCGCTTGGTGAGAAAATCAGGAAGCAGGTGAGAATTATTCCGGAACTTATTTTTTTTATGGACGAAGTGGAGGAGAACGCTCAACGGATGGACTCCCTCATTAATAATTTGCACATTCCTCCTGCCTCCCAGGAAGAAGAATAAACCCCAAAGACATTGAACCTTTCTCTTTTCATTGCGAGGCGGTATCTGTTTTCGAAGCGAAAGAAAAATTTCATTAACGTTATCTCCATTATTGCTGCATTTCTGGTGGCCGTAATCACAGCAGCCATTATTGTAGTACTTTCTATTTTTAACGGGCTGGGAGATTTGATTCGGGGCCTCAACAATTCATTTGATCCTGAAATAAAAATTGTTGCCGTGAAAGGGAAGTCATTTGTGGTGACACCTGAACTGCTCACGAAAATTAAATCCATTCGAGGAGTTGACCTGATTACGGAAGTGATTGAAGATTATGCCTACGTTGAGTTTAACGATGCAAGTCAGGTTGTGATCATGAAGGGTGTAAGCCAAAGTTTTGTGGATGAGAATCGCATCCCCTCCAAAAACATGATTTATGGTAAGATGGCTTTGAAGGAGGGCGATACACAGTTTGCTGTGGTTGGCTATGGTGTGAAGTATACACTGTCAGTCGAAGTTGATAATAATTTCCACCCACTCAATTTTTATTATGTGAAGAATTCCAAGGGAGGAAGCATTGATCCTTCTAAACTTTACACCAAAAGAAGCATCATGCCCGGAGGTGTATTCTCCATCATGCAAAGCTTTGATGAGAACTACATACTTGTTCCTTTAGAATTTGCCCGCGAGTTAATGAACTATGGTGAAAGGAGGACTTCATTAGAGATAAAAACCAAAACCGGATCTAACACCGAAGCCATTGAAAAATCACTGCAGGCATCACTGGGAAATAATTTTGATGTGTTGAATCAGGACGAGCAACATGCAGACTTGTACAGAGTACTTCGCCTGGAGAAACTATTCTCTTCGCTGGCGTCTATTATTTTACTGGTAATCGGATCTGTTAGTGTTTACCTTAGCCTGATGCTGTTAGCACTGGATAAGAAAAAAGACATCACGGTGCTGAGTGCACTTGGGGCTAATCGAAATTTGATCCGGAATGTATTCTTAATGGAAGGTGTTTTGATATCCCTCATCGGAACCTTAACCGGAATTGTAGCGGGTTGCCTGATTGTTTTCCTGCAACAAAAGTTCTCCCTGGTCTCGATGGGCATGGCCCACTCTGTAACGGAGGGTTATCCGATCACCCTGGTCTATACGGACGTTTTGTATGTCCTCATCATGATGGTAGCTGTCACCATCATCATCTCTTTCAGGCCTGCCGTGGTTGCCTCCCGGTTTGTTTCGGTCCAAAACCTGTAAGAGTCATGTATGAAATTGGCTGATTTTGTCAGTTTTTTCTGCCTGAAAATCATTAGATTAGAGGTTCCGTTTTAACAAAAAGCTAAAAAACGGACTTTGCATGAAGGTTTCAGCTGCCCAGCCGTTCCAAATAATCTACTCGTTGTTCCAACACGAGTACCTGGGATTGCTTTTTGAGTCCTATATCGTGCATTTGGATGAAAAGGGTAAGCTTACTTACCAGCACCAGAATATCTCTTCCAAGAATGCCCGCGAGTTTACCAAAGGGCTTGATGATCGTGACTTTGAGTTGATCAAAATTACTGACGCTATGCAGCAGGAGTCTGTCATCAAAAGGTTTGCAGGCAGGCCCATGAAATCGGAGGAGTTCTTCCCCAAGATTTACGATAAGAATAAGGGCAACGAAGCACTCCAGGAGCAAATTGAAATTCACATCGAAACAAAACGAGCCGAATTTCTCGAGCTCATGAAAGGCAAATTGTTTTTTGAGATGGGAAGTGATGGTGAGCCTACATGGAGAAAAATTGATGTGATGGAGAAGCGAGCAACAATTCAGTTTCACTTCATGCGCAATGTTGAGAATACAAATTATTATCCAACCATAAAATACGATGGTAAGAAGTTGGATTTGCCCAACGCAACAGCTTACCTGATCTGTAAAAACCCGGCCTGGATGGTATTGAATGGAAAGCTGTACGGGTTTGAAAAATTTGTGGACGGAAAGAAACTGCTTCCCTTCCTTAGCAAAAAATTTGTAGTGATTCCAAAGAACCTGGAAGAGACATACTATAACCGCTTTGTCGGTCCGCTCATTGCATCGTTCGATGACATTGAAGCCAGCGGTTTTGAAATCAATAAAAACGAATACGATCCAAAACCTATTTTAACATTATCTGAGTTGGTTTCGGCACAGGCTTCAACGCCCGCTACTTTGTTTGATACAGGCCCAGCCGAGGATAAGAGTGATGAGTCAGGAAAAATCGTATTCGACTTGTCATTCAAATATGGCAAGCATCGTTTCCAGGGACGCAACCGGGTGCCGGTTAGTGTAACGGTAGAGAAACATGAAAACGATTATGTATTTCATCGGGTAACGCGCAAAACTGAAACCGAGAAAAATTTTCTCCACACGCTGCAGAAATTAGGATTGTCTATGAAAGACTTTAACGTGGCAGTTCCTAAATCTGAAGCATTCTCATGGTTGAATGAAAACAGGGTAAACCTGCTCAACCTTGGTTTTGAAGTAAGCCAGCCACAAAGCAATGACAAAAAATATTTTGTAGGGAAGGCAGTCATCGAAGTTGAGGTAAAAGAAAATATTGATTGGTTCGATATTCACGCAAAGATTCGTTTTGGAGAATATGAAATCCCGTTTAAGGAATTGCGAAAGCTGATTCTGAAAAAGAAAGTCGAATTCAAGTTACCGAATGGAGAAATCGCGATCATACCTGAGGCATGGCTGACAAAGTATGCAGATCTGTTTGCGCTGAGTGAAACACAAGGTGATCGTGAGAAACCTGTTTTACGGAAACACCACATCAACCTGGTGAAGGAATTGGAGGAGGGGAACCTCGCGAAAGTTCATGTGAGTGAGAAGATGCGTACGTTGAGTTCGTTTAGCGGCATCAAAAATTATCCGTTGCCTGAAGGGTTTAAAGGGGAATTAAGACCGTACCAGAAAGCAGGTTATAATTGGTTGCGTTTCCTTAACGAATATAAACTTGGCGGCTGTTTAGCGGATGACATGGGCCTCGGAAAAACCGTGCAAACCCTGACGATGCTACTGGCAGAAAAAGAAGCAGGTGGAGGCACTTCGTTGCTCATTATGCCTACCTCGCTCATTTACAACTGGGAGATGGAGGCAAGCAAATTTGCCCCGGATCTGAAAGTGCTCAATTACACCGGTACCCTTCGCAATAAAGATGTGAATCGATTTGAGAAGTATGATATCGTACTCACCTCCTATGGTATCACACGATTGGATATTGAACAGTTGCAAAATTTCTATTTCAACTATATCATTTTGGATGAATCACAGGTCATAAAAAACCCATCATCCAACATTGCCAAGGCGGTGCGCGAACTGAAATCACGACACAAACTGGTGTTAACGGGAACACCGATTGAGAATACAACGATGGACTTGTGGTCACAAATGAGTTTCATCAACGCTGGTATTTTAGGATCGCAATCGTATTTCCGTCACGAGTTTCAGGTTCCTATCGAAAAGAAAGGAGACGATGCGAAATCGAAAAAACTCAATGCGATTATTAAGCCTTTCATTTTAAGGAGGCACAAGTCACAAGTTGCAACTGAGTTACCAGAGAAGGTTGAGCATGTTCAATATTCGGTTATGACCACCGAACAGGAGAAGCGGTACGAAGAAGTAAAAGCATACTATCGCGGAAAAATTCTTGACCTCATCGATAAAGAAGGGATGGGCAACAGCCGATTCATGATTTTAGAAGGATTAACAAAACTCCGTCAGCTGGCGAACCATCCTAAAATGATTGAGCCATCGTACAACGGTGACTCCGGAAAGCTCGAAGACATTACCCACATGCTCGAGAATGCCATGGCAGAGGATCATAAAGTTTTAGTGTTTAGCCAGTTTGTTAAACATCTTGATCTCGTGCGTCAATACTTGAAGGCAAACAAGATCAATTTTGCATACCTCGATGGTGGAAGCACCGATCGAAAAGAACAGGTTGAGCGATTTAACAAGGATCCAAAAATTAAAGCTTTTCTGATTTCAATTAAGGCCGGAGGGTTGGGTCTTAACTTAACTGAGGCCGACTATGTATTTATTCTGGACCCGTGGTGGAACCCGGCAGTTGAAGCGCAAGCAATCGATCGAGCTCATCGTATCGGACAAACGAAGAAAGTATTCACCTATAAGTTCATCACCCGCAACTCGGTAGAAGAAAAAATTCTGCAGCTTCAACAAAAGAAACTCAAACTATCCAGCGAGCTGATTGTAACAGAAGAAAGTATTATGAAGCAGTTGACGCGGGAGGATATATCACAGATGCTTGCTTAAGATGTCGCTTCTTCCAGCGGTTGTGTGACCACAACCATCCCGAAGGATACTCACGAATTACTTTTTCGGCAGCTTTCACGTACCGGTCAATCATTTCGTCAGTGTTTTTATCGTATGGTGGCTCTGCCAGGCTGATAAGCGTTACTTCATAATAACCTCTTTTTATTTTTCTGTTTTCCGCATAGAAGATAGGATACTGGGTGAGTGTGGCAAGTTGATTGGTTCCGTAAAAGAAAGCTGTCTCCTGATGTAGAAAAGTGGTCAGGTATTTTTTGTCTATTCCGTGCCCCGGATATTGATCAGCAACTATTGCAACACCCCTGAGGAAATTTTTTCGCTTGATGATTTGACGGGCAAGTTCGTTCCGTTTGATCGGGTGTGCTCCAAACCGGGTTCTGCATGCCAGCAAAAAGCGATTCACAACTTTATTTTGAATGGGTTGATAAACAAAATCGATGGCCACGGGCAAATTGAAATTACCTGAAGCAAGTAACCACTCCCAGTTAAATTGATGTGAGGCCAATAACAAAACAGACTGATTTTGCTGCTTATATTTTTCTAAAATAGAGCCATTCCTGAAAACAACTCTTTTGGCAAGATCAGATTTCCCGATGGTTAGAAGTTTCAGCGTTTCTACGGCATAATCGCAGAGGTTATGATAAAACTCACGCTGAATGGACCGTATTTCAGATGCTGATTTTTCCGGAAATGAGCGAATCAGATTTTTTTTAACCAGCGATCGCCTATACCGGATAATGTGGTAGCTAAATAAAAAAAGAAAATCGGATATTACATATAAAACGGACAGCGGCAATCGGGCGATAAGTCTGAATAGAATCATGAGAGGTTTTCTCGTTAACGCAAGTTAAGCAAGTATTATTATTTTTCGATTCCTTAAATTTAGAATGATATGAAGCAGTTGATAACAACTTTTTTTGTTTTAGCAATGCTGTGCAACTCAACCGGTTTGATTGCACAAAACGTATCTGACATGCCAAGTAATAGTTTTCCTTTCAATCTTACCGGGCAAACGGTGATGAGTTATGATAACCGATACGAAGGGATTAAAGGGTCTTACACATTTTTTGAAGAATTTAAACCGGGGACAGTAGAATTGAATAGAGGGAAATTCAATAATGTGCTGATCAATTATGATGCTTATAATGACGACCTGCTTGCCATGAATGATAAAATAAAGGAGCCCGTGCAAATGAGGAAGGATATGGTGCTGAATTTTACACTGAAAAATGAAGCAGGCGAAGAATATACTTTCACGAAACACTCTGTAAATGGCATCCCGACTTTTTTGTTGGATTTGGTGCGTGACACCATTTCGTTGTTTTGCCGCGTTGGTAAAGAAGTCAAGAAAGCAGAGGTTGGAGGCGCTTACAATACTTCGGAAAAGCGATATGATGAATTTATTACGGTGTACACTTATTATGTAAGCAAAGAAAACAATGCCCTGCAGGAAATTCAAAAAAGCAAGAAGGGTATTCTACAGGCGTTTCCCGAATATGAAAATCAACTTTCAATTTACCTGAAGAAAAACAAAATTAGTTTCAACGACTATAATCAGATGAAGCTTTTCGTGACTTACATCAACTCCTTATGACAGTATTCCATCAGGTTTTGTTCAGGAAAACCAGTTTAGAATTATCGGCCTTGCTAACACTTTTGTAGAAGTCAACAAATTCCTGGTAGGAAGAAGCCGGGTAACTTCCTTTGTAAACAATCATTTTTCGAGTGTAAACTACTAATCCTTGGTCAATTTTGTATGACGATTCATACTCACCAAACCTCGACTTTAGTTTCACCGGTTCGGGCAAAAATTCAGGATAAATTTCTTCAGGAATATGAAAGCGGATTGTGTCATAATCGGTATGACAGAAATTGCGAACAATTTCTGTTTTTCGATTCTCCGTCTTTTCCGGTATGAAGGTGCTGCGATTCATCAGGTTGGGTGTAAGCATCAATCGTTTACCACTGACTGTTGCTAATTTTTTCAAATTCAAATCAAGACTGACCACCGCAGAAGGAATTTTGTCTTTTCTGTTTTCGAATTTGAATGATTTAACATCGAAAGTTGGAATCTCTGTTGTGCGCAACACCCATTTTTTCTGTTGATCATATTGATCATTCAAAATGAAATTTAAACCATCATTTTCATATTGAAGTCCTGAATAGGTTGTTTTAATCCTGGCTGTCGCTTCTCCAAATGTATCCACAAAAACCTCGGCAGAACGGGATTGAACATTTTGATTTTCAGGATACCGGGGAGTATTTACCCATACACCACCATTTTCGGTTACCATAAATGCTTTACGGTCTCCGGTAAACATACCTGCATAGCCAAACGGATTTGTTTGACTGGTGCACTCAAGCCATAGTGTGTCTTTCCCATTGGGTACCGCCACAACAACATGATTGGATTGATGACTTGGAAAGTCTTCCATAATCGTGTACTCGAAATCACCCGCCATCACAGTTGTGTAGTATCCTTTTATTCCAACTTCCTGCAGCATTGAGACCATGTAATTTGATAAAGCTTTGCAGTCTCCGTATCCAACCTGGTCAACTAACGATGCTTCAAAAGGCTGAAGACCACCAATGCCTTCCTGTATACTCACATAGCGGGTTTTGTTTTGAAGATATTCGTACAGTGCTTTTACCTTTTGCTCTTGTGAGGTCATGCCCTTCGTTATTTCCTGAACTTTTGCTTTCGCGGATTCAGGTAGTTGATTGCGTCCCTTAATAACAAGTGCTTTCCATTTTCCGTAATTCTCCCATGTGCTCATGTCACCTGCAAAGCCCTCATATTCAAAGGCGCCTGGAGCAGCAATAATTCTGGGAAGAATTTTATCAGGATCCGGACCGTATGGTTCAAGCCTGATAGGCTTTAAATTCTCGAACGACCACGTGACAGACTGCATACCCTTTTCAGTTTTCTTCACAGGTTCCGCCTGTATGTTCAGAACTTTATAGCGAGGAGCTAACTCGGTCGGGAAATTCAATTGATAGGAAACATGCTGAACAGAAGTTTTCTCTCCCGGAACAAGATACGTTCCATCGATTCCGTAAAGATATTCGTAATCAATTTTGTATTCGAACTCAATTGTATACGGGAAAGATCCATGTGCCAGGTCAACCGATTTATACCGGTTGTCGCTGTAAAGACTAAATCCATCAAATGCACTTCGATCTATAATTTCCGATGGTTTTATTTTCTTAATGAGATTCCCTAAGGCATCATAAACATTTGCCTTGATACCCGTTATTTTACTCAGCTTGTTATACCCTACAGCTCGTTGCGCAAATCGCTGTCCGTGACTATTTAAAATTGTTGCCACGAAATATACGTGTAGCGATGCAGTACTTCTTGAGGTAATGGTATAAACCATATTATCTTCCCGCACCACAACATTTACGTCCTTTCGCAGCTCCTCAGGAATCGTAAACACCGGATATTTTGGGTCAGCACCATAACTGACGATGCAGCGGTACAGGAGAATACCGAATAGCAAAAATTTCATTGGCTTCAAATTAATTCTTTTTCTTCAACACAATTTGTTCAGCCTGCTTGGCAATTACCTGATTGTAGAACTCGCGCAAGTATGGATATTCACTTTGTAAGAAGAGGCCTTTATTGATTGATAGCATGCTGGTTATATTGACCGTGTTACCCGCTACCTGGACATTGTAAACATATTTAGCCGTATTGTTGGGCAAGGCAATAACTTTACTAACCGGTACCTCTTCGGCAACATAATTTTCCGGGATAGTCAGTTTGCAAATAAATGTTTGATCTGAGGCGCTTCCAAAATCAACGGGATAGGTTCGAGCTTCAAGTTTAAATGGATTCTCATCCATATGCAGGTATAAAAGGGGATTGAGATAAATAATATCACCGTTACTAAAACTGTCATTGTGTGTGAACACATGGTTCTCTTCCGCACCCACATTTAAATCTTTTAAATTTTTGAATTCTGATTTGTCTACCGTCCAGGACATGTTATTGGTGAAGTCTTTTACATACTCTTCTTCACCCTTTTTGCTGTAATCATTTCGCATCTTGTATCCAAAGTATCCGTCACGGAATATATTCATTTTACCAGTGAGCTGGCCATCCTTGTTGAAGGTAACATCAGAAGATGCATAGACCTTCGATTTAGAAGACGTCAACGAAATCCATCCTGGTGTTTCCTTAGAAATAACGTAGCCTTTACCATTCAAACATTTTTCTGGCAATAAGGTCATCGGCAGCATCTTATCCGTAGCGTCCAGCAGAATATTCTTGCCATCAAGGACAACTTGACAGATAACATAATTGAACTGCGATGAAACAGCCACGTTTTCGCGAATGAAACCGTTGTTTCGAGTGCTTAGAATAACCGGATTAGCAATAATGTCAGCTTTTTGCAGCATGGAAACTAATAACAAATTAATTTCAGCAGAGCTTCCTTTTTTAGCATCTAGCGCCTTACGCAAATTGTCATCGAGGAACTTACGGTTGCGGCCATCCCACACCATGTTGGCTTTTACATAATTATAGATGGCTGCACTTTTTTCTTGTGGAGTTACCAAACCTGCTGTCACCTCTTCAGTAGTTTTTTTAAGGAACAGCGACCCCTTCACAGCCAAGCCAAAATTTTCACTCTCTAAAAAACTTTTGTTTAAGTCTTCCCACGTACCCATAATTTGTTTGAGAGGTCCGTTTGGCATTTTATAATTAGCTAATTCAAAATTTATTTTTGAGATGTAATCAGCTTGAGTAGTCATGAAGGGCTCATTCTTAAAAGCAGGCACATCTTTCGCGACCCAGCGAAAAGCTTTAGTCTGATAATCGATTTTGTCCTGAGAGAAGGTTGTTGTATTTATTTTGCCTTCAGATCGCTCCTTTGAGTTGATGATAATACTATTCGGCTTTGAAGAAGATTCATTGACTGCTAGCATAATATAACCCTGTGTGTATCGCTCGTAATTGAAGTACTCAGGAATTTCTGCGCGATACTCACTCCACACAATTGGAATGGTTGACTGGAATTCCCAATCTCGGAAATTGCTCAAAAACTCAGAGTTGATTCTGTAAGTGACCTCAATAATAGAACCTTCTCTTACATTGGGAGCTGTGAATTTTTGAATATCTGTGTTGTTATCATACTTCTCTTCGAAAACGG
>DASTYM010000125.1:0-10369 GCA_035764995.1 Cyclobacteriaceae bacterium
AGTAAATGCAACGCTTGCAAAGTTTTTAGCAGGTCTTGAAAGCACCCGAACCTGGTTAACAGGCTCAGAGCCCATTATTACCCGTGAAACAGCCCGATTAGTAGACACATTCTTTCAGTACGATAATCAAAAGCTTAAAAAAACAATTAACTTAAATTTTCAATCGATTGATTCGACCCTGAAATGGTGCTGTGAAGAATATAAAAACCACTATGGAATAAAAAATAAATAATGCGTTAGATTTGCGCCCTATTTTTATTTACCTTAGGTAAACCCATTTAGCCCATGGCGAAGGAATTTCGGAAAAAAAGAGAGGATGAGGGGAACGACCTGATCAAAAGATTTGAAGATCACCTGAGAAAAAAGAAGACTGAATTTTTTGACATCGATGCCTATGAAGAGATCATCGAATTTTATCTCCTCAGGACCAAATACAACAAGGCACTTCAGGCGGTGAATATGGCCATCAGCCAATATCCGTTCTCCACCCAGCTCATCACCAGCAAGGCGCAAATACTTTCTCAACTCGAAGAATATGCGGAAGCTTTGGATTTACTCGAGCAGGCAGAGAATTTACAACCCAACGATCCTGAAATATTCCTAACGAAAGGATCCATCTTTACCATGCAAGGCAAACACAAGGAAGCGATTGAAAGCTATGAGCACGCCCTTGAGTTTACGGATGATAAGGATGAAGTCTACTATAATATAGGACTAGCCTACCAGCAAATTGAAAATTTTGTTGCAGCCATTGATGCTTATAAAAATGCGATTGAGTTCAACATTAACCACGAAGGTGCTTTGTATGAACTCGCATACTGCCTCGATGTAACCGGACAACTCGAAAGCAGTGTTTCATTCTACAAAAAGTTTATTGATGAAGATCCTTACTCTGCTTCGGCATGGTATAATTTGGGAATTGTCTATAATAAACTTGGTCAGTACGATGAGGCATTGAATGCGTATGACTTTGCCATCACCATCGATGATACATTTGCATCTGCTTATTTTAATGTAGGCAATACGTACATGAACCTGGCCGACTATACCAAGGCCCTGGATTCATTCAAAAAAACAATTGATCTCGAAGGTCCCAGTGCAGAAGTTTACTGTTCTATTGGCGCAGCGTATGAAAGCCTTGAGCAGTATGACCTGGGCCTAAAATATTTTCAAAAAGCTGCCAAGCTCGATAACCTGTATGACGAAGCATGGTTTGGTGCAGGTGCCTGCCTTGAAAAACAGGAGAAATGGTACCAGGCCCTTCATTTCTATAATAAAGCATTAAAGCTTCATGTAGAAAATCCTGAGTACTGGAAGGCCATAGCCCATGCCGAGTTTAAAGTTGGAAATATTGTGTCCAGCCTCGATGCATATGAGGAAGCCAGCAAGCTTGACCCTAAAGACAAGGAAATATGGCTTAACTGGTCGTTCATCTATTACGAGCAAGGAGATCACGCCAAAGCCACTGATATTTTAGCAGGAGCATTACAGGAAAACCCTGACGATGCTGAAGTGTTTTACCGTATGACCATTTACCTCATTGAGGCTGGTCAATACAAGGAGGCCTTTAATTATTTGGAAAATGCCTTAATTTTGGATTTTGATGGCCACTCAATCCTCTTTGAGTTCTTCCCTAAACTGGAAACTCAGAAGGCGCTATACAAAATCATCGAACAATTTAGAAAAGAAAATACCTGATGAACTACGACTTAAAAAATTTACCTGAGCGCACTACAAAGCCCAGGCAGTACGGTTTTACTATGGCCATGGATAAAGGCCTGAGTATTCGCGAAGCAGAAGATTTCGTGAGCATGTGTGCCGACCATGTTGATATTGTAAAGCTCGGATGGGCAACTTCGTTTGTAACACCAAACCTGAAAGAAAAATTAAAGGTTTATAAAGATGCGGGCGTACCAACCTACTTTGGTGGAACGCTGTTTGAAGCCTTTGTAATCCGTAATCAATTTGATGAGTACCGCAGGGTGCTGGATAAGTTTGGAATGTCGTTCGCTGAGGTATCGGATGGTTCAATGGATTTGGATCACGACAAAAAATGCGACTACATAAGCAAACTATCTGAACAAGTAACGGTGCTTTCTGAAGTGGGCTCTAAAGACGCTGATAAAATTATTCCTCCCTACCAGTGGATTGAACTCATGCAGAAAGAGTTGGATGCAGGAGCGTGGAAAGTAATTGGTGAAGCGCGTGAAGGCGGAAATGTAGGATTGTTCCGCTCCAGTGGTGAAGTGCGTTCTGGTTTGGTGCAGGAAATTCTGACGAAGATACCCTTTGAAAAGATCATCTGGGAAGCGCCTCAAAAAGCGCAACAGGTTTGGTTCATTAAACTTTTAGGGCCCAATGTGAATCTTGGAAACATTGCCCCTAACGAAGTAATTCCGTTAGAGACCATTCGTTTAGGATTACGAGGTGATACTTTTCTGCATTTCCTCGGCATCGAGAGAAAAGTGGACAAATCAACACCTCCTTTTCATGTTGATTAAGTGAGTTGAGACGACTTCAGGATTATATTCTCCTCTATCTTAAAGGGATAAGTATGGGGGCGGCTGATGTTATCCCCGGGGTTTCCGGAGGAACGATGGCGTTCATCACCGGAATTTATGAAGAGTTTGTATTCTCCATCAATGAGATTGATGCCGAAGCATTTCGTCTCCTGATCCGGTTTCAGTTTTCTTCCTTCTGGAAAAAAATAAACGGGAATTTTTTAGCTAGCGTCATCGCTGGAATTGTAACAAGTCTTTTGTTACTGTCAGGCGTGATGCTGTACCTGTGGAGAAATTATCCGGTTCCGACTTTGTCGTTCTTTTTCGGATTAATTCTCATGTCAGGTCCGTTGATTTTGCGCATCATCAAAAAATGGAGGGGTAATTCGATCATCACACTAATTATTGGAATTGCTTTTGCCTATATTTTAACCATCTTATCTCCTGCGGAAACTCCGAACAATCTTTTTTTTATTTTTCTTGCCGGAGCAATCGCCATTTCGGCTATGGTGCTCCCCGGAGTTTCGGGCGTTCATATTTTACTCTTGCTGGGTATGTACCAACCGATTGTTACTTCCCTTCACGAGTTTAATGTGCTCAGTATCCTCGTTTTTTTCCTGGGCTGCATTATCGGATTGATCGGAGTTTCAAGGCTCCTGACGCGGGCTCTTCACGCATATCACCACCCTGCTATTGCCCTTCTTGCAGGCTTTATGATGGGTGCCTTAAATAAAGTGTGGCCCTGGCGGAAAGTAATCGAATATGCCACCAATAGCAAGGGCGACCAAATTGCGGTATTTGATAAAAGTGTATTACCTTGGCACTTCTTATCTGAAACTGGAAAAGACCCTCAACTTTTTCAGGCGATCTTAATGATGGCGCTGGGAGTATTGATTGTTGTAGTAATTGAAAAGATTGCGGTAAGAATAAAAACAAAACATTAACATGGAAAAAATATTTGGACTGATTGGATCAACCGTTAGTCACTCTTTTTCGAAGTCGTATTTTGATGAAAAATTTTTCAGAGACGGATTGAGGGATTATCGTTATGAATTATTCCCGTTGGAAAAAATCCAGGACATACAAACATTGTTGAAAGAAAACGAGGGGCTGTGTGGCCTCAACGTAACACTGCCTTACAAAGAAAAAGTAATGAAGTTCCTGAACGAAATTGATCCTGAAGCTGAAAAGATTGGTGCTGTAAATGTGATCCGTGTAAAAAAAGGAAAGTTAAAAGGATACAATACAGACTCCGCTGCATTTTTTGAAACAATTCAGAGGTGGCTTCCAAAAGACAGTAAATTTAAGGCCCTTGTGTTGGGCTCCGGAGGATCGTCTAAAGCCGTGCGACAAGCATTAACCAAATTAGGTGTTGAACATAAAATTGTATCACGTGATAAATCAACGGGTGATTATTCGTATGAGGAAATCAACAGCCTGCCAAAAGAAATAGCAGCCTCACATCTGATCATCAATACAACACCGCTGGGAATGTTCCCGCATACCGACACAATGCCTCCATTTGATCTGGAGCACGTCAGCAAAGATCACTACGTATACGATTTAATCTACAATCCCGCCAGGACACAGTTTTTGCAAAAGGCCGAAATGCGCGGAGCTACCATTAAAAATGGATTAGAGATGCTGCACGTGCAGGCTGAAAAATCGTGGGAGATTTGGAACAATTGATAATCGTTAATCGTTAATCGTTAATCGTTAATCGTTAATCGTTTAATAAATTATCGTATTTTATACGATTAACCATTAACTTATTAACCTTTAACGAACTCAATTGGACTTCCAACTCACCAGCGAATACACTCCCACGGGCGACCAGCCTAAAGCGATCGAGCAGCTTGTTACCGGTATCGAAAATGGCGAAACCAGTCAGACATTATTAGGTGTTACGGGGTCGGGAAAGACATTTACGATGGCCAATGTGATTGCCCGGGTCAATCGGCCCACGCTGATCCTGAGTCACAACAAAACACTGGCCGCCCAGCTCTATGGTGAATTCAAAAATTTCTTCCCTGACAATGCGGTTGAATATTTTATTTCCTACTATGATTATTATCAACCGGAAGCGTTCATACCATCATCCAATCTGTACATTGAAAAAGATCTTTCAATTAATGAAGAGATCGAGAAACTGCGGCTTAGCGCTACCTCTTCGTTGCTTACGGGAAGAAGAGATGTAATTGTGGTTGCATCGGTTTCCTGTATTTATGGTATTGGGAATCCGGAAGAGTTTGGGAAGAATGTGATCACTCTTAGAACAGGTGAAACTATTGCCCGTAATCGTCTCCTTTTTGGATTGGTAGATATACTGTATAGCCGCACAGAAGCAGAATTTAAAAGAGGGACCTTCCGCGTTAAGGGTGACACCGTTGATATTTTTCTTGCTTATACTGATTACGCCATTCGCATTTATTTCTGGGGTGATGAGATCGAATCAATTCAACGTATTGAACCCGTCAGTGGCAAAAAGATATCGGATGAAACAATTGTGACCATTTTTCCGGCCAACCTGTTCGTTACCGGAAAAGATCAGATGCAGGAGGCTATACGGGAAATTCAGGGTGATATGGTGCAACAGGTTGTTATGTTTGAAACGGAAAGACGTTTCCTCGAAGCCAAGCGATTGAAAGAACGTACAGAGTTTGATATGGAAATGATGCGTGAACTTGGGTACTGTTCAGGGATCGAAAATTACTCGCGTTATTTTGATCGCAGACAACCTGGAGCACGACCTTTTTGTTTGATCGACTATTTCCCGGATGACTTTTTAATGATCATTGATGAAAGTCACGTGACCGTTCCTCAAGTTCGTGCCATGTGGGGTGGTGATCGTTCCCGAAAAGTAAACCTGGTGGACTACGGATTCAGACTTCCCGCAGCATTGGATAATCGACCGCTCACCTTCAATGAATTTGAATCGTTGATGAATCAGGTTGTGTATGTTAGCGCTACACCTTCTGAATATGAATTGAGAAAATCTGAAGGTGTGGTAGTAGAACAACTTATCCGCCCGACTGGTTTGCTTGATCCCGAAATTGATGTGCGGCCCAGTAAAAATCAGATTGATGATTTGCTGGAGGAGATTGATGAACGCGTGAAGAAAAAAGAAAGAGTTTTAGTAACCACGCTAACCAAACGAATGGCCGAAGAACTTACCAAGTTTATGGAGCGTGCAGGAGTGAAATGCCGCTATATTCACTCGGAAGTAACTACTATCGATCGCGTTGAGATTTTGAGAGAACTCAGGCTTGGTATATTTGATGTACTTGTAGGAGTAAACCTGTTGCGCGAAGGTCTCGATCTTCCGGAGGTATCGCTGGTGGCTATTCTGGATGCCGACAAAGAAGGATTTCTGAGAAACCAACGCTCCCTTGTTCAAACTATAGGTCGTGCCGCCCGCAATGAAAACGGTCGAGTGATTATGTATGCCGATACAATCACTGAATCCATGCGGGTTGCAATTGATGAAACAAATCGCAGACGTAAAATTCAAATGGATTACAACCTTGCGAACGGAATTACTCCTACAACCATTGTTCGATCTGTGGACTCTTCCCTTGTTCCTAAATCATCGAAGAAATATTATGTAGAAAACGAAGAGACTTCACTTGCTGCAGATCCTGTTATAGCCTATCTTAGTAAAGATGAGTTGCAAAAAATGGCTGACCGTACACGCAAAGCGATGGATAAGGCCGCTAAAGAATTGGAATTTTTAGAAGCGGCTAAACTCAGAGATGAGTACCTGGCCATACAGAAATTGATTGACGAAAAGAAATAATAAAAAGGCTTCTGAAGGGAAGCCTTTTTTAAACTACATCACTTAGCTTTGTTCCTCGCACAAAATTGAACGCTCTATTCAAGGCATTTACAATTTGATTAACGTACTCTTTGTGACTGCTTACGACCACATTCTTCTCACCCTCTGCTGTTGAAATGCGAACTGCATAACGTTCACGCAGCAAGCCGATAATCAGTATACCTACTACCGCCAGGAATGCGCCAGATGCTACAACAATCGCTCTTCCGGAAATTGCCCGTTCCATAAATGCTATCGCAGGAACAACATTTACAGGCCATAAGCTTAACGTGCCGCATACCAGCAGGGTCAGGCCCAACACGAACAACAAATATCCGGGCAACCGGTGAGGTTTTACAATATGCAGGCCATGCTTCGTTATACCAACCAGGTGATATGACATATTCCTTACCATTAACATGGTATCAGTTACGGTTACGTCATGACCATCGGTATACAAAATCTTATCCTGTATCATAACTTTAAATTTTTATTGTAATCTTAAAAACGCTGCGGGTAATTGGGGCGTTTCACCAAATGCTTAATGGTTCGATTAACTGCTGAAAAGTTACGTTAACGGAAATTATGATTGCTTCCTACCGAAAGAGATGTCAAATTTCTATTATTATTTTTCCTCAAAATTCTGAAATGTATACGCAAAGCCGATGTTGAAAACCTGGCTGAATTGAACCTCATCATCCTGATCAAAATCATAGAGCATGATTCCTCCAACTCCAACGGATATAAATTTATTAACCTTGGCATTGATCATTAAATCCAATCGGTGGTCGATTGTTTTAGCTTCAAGTGTTTCGTAATTGGCGAACAACAGATAGCGCCATTTCAGGTTGAGGTTTTTGGCAATGTCTTTATCGAAGTCGGCAGTTAATTGAAACGCCAGCCATTCAAAACGTGTATTGTCTCCAAGCTCAACTCCATATGGAGCGGTAGTACTTACTGCATCGAACCTTCCGTTATTATCCTGTACAATGGTTACCCGTGGAGCGAATGGAGAAATTCTCACCTTAAAATAATTGACAGGGTGATATTCGAAACCTATCGCCATCGTAATAAAAGCCGGAGCAAGGATATCCGAAATCAGGTATTCCTGTTCGACTCCAAGGAGATCATTTTCGTATTTGTAGCCTTTCGAAAATTGAGAGATAAAGTTGAGAGAAGAAAAAAGGTCCCATTTATCAGAAAGTTTGTGCCCTAATTTTGTGTCGAGGAAAATGCGGTCAATGGTTTTACGGAATCCCTGGCCAGAGTTGTTCACAAACCCATACATCAATCCGATTTCATTATCCCAGGTTGTCTTGTTCTTGGCGTAGTTTGCCTTGTAGTTAAAGAGGCTATTGAAACCAACGGAGTTAATACCACCGCCTGTCCAATTTGATGAAAAAGCTGCCTGGTTGAGATTCAGGTTAAAGGTTAGTTTCTTCTTCCAATTAGAAAGCGTGTCAGGTTTAACAATCTGTGCATAACTGGAAAAAGAAATGCCAATGAGCATGAGCGCGCATCCAAGCGCTACCTTACCGGAGAGTGTCATAGGAAATAAGTTTTAAACGAAAATAGCCTAAAAACTTATTTTACTATAAGTCTGATTAGATATTGTTTAATTTGATTTCATCCAAGGCCACCTCAGTCAGGGGCTTGGTGATGAATTTGATAACGTGATTGTTGTTCACAATCTTGTCAATATCTCGTTTGTTATCCGAGCTAGAGAGGATAATGACCTTACATTTATTACGAACGAGCTCATTAAACTTCTCGAATTCGTACAAGAATACAAATCCGTCCACAATGGGCATGTTGATATCGAGGAAAATAAGGCTGGGAAGTTTATCGATGCTATTTTGATTCTCCTTGAGGTAATCAAGAGCTGCTTTGCCGGAACTTTTAACCTCAACACTCTTTGCGAACTTCGTTATCTCTATAATTCTCTTGCTGATAAAATTATCTGTGTCGTTGTCGTCTACCAACATCACCAAATCGAGTGTCGTCTCCGTTTGCATTAGCATTTACTAGGGTTCAGGCTAAAATTTCAAAAATTCACGCACAAAAATATCTTTTTTTGGGAGTATTGCATGTCCGGAGCTCAAAATTGGCCTACTTGGGTAATAATTTAGTGAAAAAGTGACAATCGGGGTTACTGCTTCTTTAAAATTTTAAGATTCTCACCTACGGCCAGCGTAAAATCCTTCTTCTGATTCCAATCCATCAGCTCTTTGATGGTCACGTTATACTGACGGGCCACACTATAAAGGGTATCTGCCGTCTTTACCTGGTGAATTATTTCTGTTGGGTTCGGTACCTGCAAAGCAGGGGCTTGGAGGCTTATCACCTGGCCGGGCTTTATTCCCTCTTCGATTTTTAGCTTATTCCACTGCGCAATATCCATTACAGGCAAGTGATATTTCCTGGCTATGGAATACAATGTTTCACCCTGTGCAACAACATGGCTCACAGGGATTACATCAATTGCCAGGTTAGCTGATGAGTCCACAACTGGTTGTTCGGTTTCTATTGGAGAAGGGGATGTCGTTTCGGGCTGAGGCGTAATCATGTCTACAACAGGTTCTGATTCCACACTCCAGTTGAAAGTATTGCTGGCATCAACCTCTGCAACTTCCGTAATCGAAGCTGGATTTGTAGTGTACTTTTTTCCCGACAAGAAAACAACCGTTCCAGCTGCTACGCTCTTCCCTGTAAGTCCGTTGTACTTCTGAAGTTTGCGCAGTTGCACACCGTACTGTTGACTGATGGTCCAGAGGTTTTCACCTGGCTGAGCCACATGTTGCGGAACCGAAGCTTTTGTCTTTTTCTTTTTTAGGTAATAAAAATTTCCAGCGATCAGCTTTTCGCTAACTGATATATCGTTGGATTTCAAAAATGCTGCCAAATCAATTCCAGCTCGCGTTACAAAGGCGGATGAAGTTTCTCCGGCAAGGGCCTTCATCGCTGCTATTCCATTGATGCTGACTATTTCATTTTTGGCATCAGGAGGTTTAGCATTCACACGCGCGGGTTGTTCTTTTGTTTTTGATGCACTCGCAATAGCTTCGCTGAGTGCTTTGCCATCTCCCGCAGTTGGAATGGCTACCATGTACGGTTTATCTCCGGGAATATATTCCGTCCGAACCCACTTATTATACGACTTAAGCTCGTCTTCCTGTAGCGCAAACTCACGAGCTAGTTCTTCCATTGATTTTTTTTGATGGTTCACAAGCGTGATCACCTTAACTGCTCCTGGTCCTTTCACCGCTTCTTCATAAGCTACTTTATGTGCCAGAAATTTTTTTACATACCAATATGTCTTACTGGTAATTTCCATATGCTTCGTACCACTTTCGTGATCTTTCACGGATTGTAAAACACCACCGGCTCCCATTTGGTAAGCCTGCAGCGCATACAACCAGTTATTGAAGTAGATGTTATTCTTTTTTAAATATTTGGCTGCCGCACGTGAGGATGACACAATATTCATTCGCTCATCCACCTCTCTATCAACCCGCAATCCCATTTCAATAGCAGTAAAATCCTTGAACTGCCAGAAGCCCACTGCATTCGAAGTCGAGACCGCATCACTGATCAATGCGCTTTCCTGAAGCACCAGGTATTTAAAATCATCTGGCACCCGCTCTTCTTCAAAAACTTTTTCAATTAATGGGAAATACGTTTTAGCACGCTCAGCCTTAATGGCAACATGTTGGGGCGACTTTGTCAATAAATCAACATCCTGCTGAATTTCCCTACGTGCATCATCGCGGATTGTTAAAGTCATGCCCGCGAACTGCATTTTGTGTGGCACTTCCGGTGATTGCGCTACTGCAATTGTGGAGAAACATGTAAAAAGTGCGGCTGCAAGCTTCATCATACGAGTTTAAAAAATGGTCAGCCAAAAAAAATTATTCCTTAACCTTCCTCATCACCATAATCCCATCCCTGACAGGCAACAATACATTCTCAACGCGCGAATCGCTCTGTACTTTCAAATTAAATTCCTGAATGGCCCGCGTATCTTTATCAGGCTTCTCATCAAGGACTTTACCAC
>DASTYM010000126.1:0-6034 GCA_035764995.1 Cyclobacteriaceae bacterium
GCCGCTATGTTGAGGGCCATCAAAGTAATGGATCAGGGTCTCGCAGGTGGTAGTTCTTTCATGGAGGACTATACCTATAATTTTCAAAACGGAAACTCGACCGTATTGGGAGCGCACATGCTTGAAATTTGTCCTTCCATAGCAAAAGGAAAACCGCGCTGCGAAGTTCATCCTTTGAGCATAGGGGGAAAAGAAGATCCTGCACGGCTTGTATTCGATGTGGATTCAGGTCCGGCTATCAATGTGTCGTTGATTGATCTCGGAAACCGATTCAGGTTGCTGGTAAATGAAGTGGAGGCAGTGCGGCCTGAGCACGACCTGCCTAAACTGCCCGTAGCTCGAGTGCTCTGGAAGCCTTATCCCGATCTCAACCGCGCAGCACAGGCGTGGATACTCGCAGGGGGTGCTCATCATACTGTATTCAGTAAAGCAATTACAACTCAATTCATCGAAGACTTCGCTGACATGGCTGGTATTGAACTGGTAATTATTGATAAGGAAACCAACATGCGGGAGTTCAATGAGAAGTTAAAATGGAACGAAGTGTACTACCACATCTTTCAAAATCAGACTTAAATATTTCTGGCATGAAAAAAAGCTTGTTAGCAATTGTTATACTCTTTGTTTTCGTACTCTCCTGTGATACGAAAAAGAAATCTGAACGATCAATTCATCGTGATGACTTTGGAACCATGCCCGATGGAACTGCAATAGGTCAGTATGCATTGACCAATGCAAATGGTATTGAAATGAAAGTGATTACGTATGGTGGAATTATCACTTCTCTGAAGCTACCAGACCGCGATGGAAATTTTGCAGATGTCGTGCTGGGGTATGACAACCTTGAAGGCTACCTGAAGCAAAATCCTTACTTCGGAGCCATCATCGGTCGTTATGGAAACCGTATTGCTAAAGGATTATTTACGCTGGATTCAATTCAATATAAGTTGGCACAAAACAATATTGGTAATCACTTGCACGGAGGAAATGTTGGATTTGATAAAGTAGTGTGGAGTGCCGAACCATTAACAACTGCGGATGCGGTCGGATTAAAGCTGACCTATAGAAGCAAGGATATGGAAGAAGGATATCCGGGAAACCTTGACATTACGGTACATTATATATTGAGTGATGATAACACCTTGACATTTGAATATTTCGCTACTACGGATAAGAAGACAGTCGTAAACCTGACCAATCATGCATACTACAATTTAACCGGGAAGTCAGGCGATATTTTAGGACATGAGTTGATGATCAACGCGAAAGAGTACCTGCCTGTTGACAGCACATTGATTCCACTGCAACCAGAAAGTGTGCAGGGAACTCCTTTTGATTTTGTCAGCGCAAAAACTATTGGTAAGGATATTCGGGCAGATCATGTTCAATTAAAAAATGGTAATGGCTACGATCATTGCTGGATCCTGAACAAATCTCAAGACCCTTTAAACTTTGCTGCATCGTTATATGATCCGGGTAGCGGCCGATTGATGGAAATATCTACAACCGAACCGGGCATCCAGTTTTATTCGGGAAATTTTCTGGATGGAACGATAACGGGTAAGGGGGGCGTGATTTACAATTTCAGAACTGGCTTATGTCTTGAAACACAACACTACCCCGACTCACCGAATCGCTCTGAGTTTCCCACTACTACACTGAATCCCGGAGAGGAATACAGATCAAAAACGGTTACAAAATTTTCAGTTAAGTAAATGCTGCTTCTGTAGAGAACAATGAGAACATTAAAGCAAGCCACATATTCAGTAATAGTCTTTGCATTAATTGCTTGTTCGCCTCAGAAGAAGGAATCAATCGAAAAGATTGAACTGTTCTCACTTGAAAAAGTAAAACTGCTTCCGGGGCCATTTATCGAAGCTCAGCAAACTGATCTCCACTATATTCTTGAACTGGATGCTGACAGATTGCTTGCACCGTTTTTGATCGATGCCGGATTAAACCCCGTAAAGCCCGGTTACGGGAATTGGGAAGGAACAGGACTTAACGGGCATATTGGCGGCCATTACTTGTCGGCACTGTCCATCATGTATAGCGCCACTGGAAATGATTCCATCAAGAAAAGACTTGATTATGTAATAGACTGGCTGGAGAAATGCCAGCAGGCCAATGGCACCGGCTACGTTGGTGGAATTCCAAATGGAAAAAAAATATGGAATGAAATTTCGGAAGGGCAAATAAAGGCCGAATCGTTTTCGCTTAATGGCGGATGGGTTCCTTTATATAACATGCATAAACTATTTAACGGACTCAGAGATGCCTATGTATTCACAAACAATGAAAAAGCACTTACGATCTGGTCGAATCTTTCGGACTGGTGGATCAGTAAGACAAAAAAACTAACTGATGAACAATTTCAGTTGATGCTTAAGAGTGAGCATGGTGGGATGAACGAAGTATTTGCCGACTTATTCAGCGTGAATGGGGATTCAGTTTATCTGGAAATGGCAAAGAAGATGTCTCATAGGATTATTCTTGATCCATTGCTTAACAAGTATGATTCTCTCACCGGTCTTCATGCGAACACACAAATCCCTAAAGTGGTTGGGTTTCTAAAAGTTGGTGTGCTTTCAGGTGATACTTCATGGACGAAAGCATCCGATTTCTTCTGGCAAACGGTTACACAAAACCGATCAATTGCTTTTGGTGGCAACAGCGTGCGGGAACATTTTAACCCTCAGGATAATTTTTCATCCATGCTTGAATCGGAACAAGGTCCTGAGACCTGCAATACATACAACATGCTTCGCCTTACGAAAGGGCTGTGGGAAATTTCTGGCGTTTCGTCTTATATGAATTTTTATGAGCGTGCTACATACAATCACATTTTGTCTTCGCAGCATCCTGATGGTGGATTTGTCTACTTTACCCCAATCAGGCCGAGGCATTATCGTGTTTATTCACAGCCTCATCAGGGAATGTGGTGTTGTGTGGGATCAGGAATGGAAAACCACGCAAAGTATGGAGAGATGATCTATGCACATCGCGGTGACGATGTCATAATAAACCTCTTCATACCTTCTGAACTTAATTGGAGTCAAAATGGAATTCAGATAACACAGACAACCATGTTTCCTTTTGAGGAAGAAAGTAAACTGTTATTGAAGCTCGGCAAATCGAAAGAGTTTAGCGTGTTGGTCCGAATACCAGATTGGGTTGTGGGGGATAGGTTGCTGATAAGAATTAATGATCAGGAACCGAAGGAATTTCCTTCCAAGAATGGTTATGCAGTAATCAACAGAACCTGGAATGATGGCGACAGGATAGCAGTTCAGCTCCCAATGGAAATTACAATGGAAGTTCTTTCCGATAAATCCCCGTGGGTGGCGTTTCTATACGGCCCGATGGTTATGGCTGCCAAAACAGATACTACCGAACTTACAGGATTGTTCGCAGATGACAGTAGAATGGGCCATGTTGCAAGTGGGACTAAATATCCTTTAGAAGATGCGCCCGTATTAACCGGATCAATTGACTCTTTGGTGGCGAGGCTTGCTGTTGAGAGGAATGACGAATCAATTGTTATTCCGCTCAGTAACGTGATGCCGTCTGTATCGTACCAAAACTTAAA
This sequence comes from Cyclobacteriaceae bacterium, assembly GCA_035764995.1. Taxonomy (GTDB): domain Bacteria; phylum Bacteroidota; class Bacteroidia; order Cytophagales; family Cyclobacteriaceae; genus UBA2336. The sequence goes on from DASTYM010000126.1 coordinate 3,590, forward strand.
GCTTGTTCCATTTTATCAGATCCATGAAGCCCGATATATAATGTATTGGCCCTCTTCGGATTCTACACAGTATACACATCACTAATGGTTTACAGCATGAAGATACTAGCTATGATCATTTACAATAGAGCGTTTACTATAGCATTGTTGGTGATTTCCTCTTCCGGCATCGCTCAAAAACTGCCCTACCAGGATCCGTCACTAGCTGCTGAGCAACGAGCAAAAGATTTGATTGGTCACCTGACGTTGGAAGAAAAGGCAGCATTGATGTGTGACGTTTCTGATGCAATTCCTCGCCTGGGTATAAAAAAGTTCAACTGGTGGAGTGAAGCCTTACATGGTTTTGCAAATAATGATGACGTTACGGTGTTTCCGGAACCGATTGGGATGGCGGCTTCTTTTAACGATGAATTAGTCTACAAAATATTTAATGCCACATCAGACGAAGTCCGTGCCAGGTACCAGGAGGCCATGCGTAAGGGCGAAGAGAACAGGCGCTTCCGCAGCCTCTCGGTATGGACTCCCAACGTTAATATTTTCCGAGACCCGCGATGGGGCAGAGGCCAGGAGACTTACGGTGAAGACCCATACCTGACTTCCCGAATGGGTGTGTCAGTAGTGAAAGGTTTGCAGGGCCCTGCAGACTCGAAATATAAAAAGTTGTTGGCTTGTGCCAAGCACTATGCAGTACACTCTGGTCCTGAGTGGAGCCGCCATGAACTCAATCTTAATCATGTTGATCCCAGAGATTTATGGGAGACTTATCTTCCTGCTTTTAAATCGTTAGTGCAAGAGGCGGATGTGCGACAGGTCATGTGCGCGTATCAACGATTAGACGATGAACCGTGTTGCGGCAATTCGCGCCTGCTGCAAAATATTCTCCGCGATCAATGGGGTTTCAAACATGTGGTGGTTTCAGACTGCGGAGCGATAGGCGATTTCTATACAAGTCATAAAGTTTCATCCGATGCGACACATGCAGCAGCCAAAGGTGTGCTGGCCGGAACTGACGTGGAGTGTCAATGGAATAACCACAATTATAAATTATTGCCGCAAGCTGTCGAGAAAGGTTTGATTAGCGAGGATGAGATTGATAAACGTTTGATGCGCGTGTTAATTGGCAGATTTGATCTTGGGGAAATGGATAATGATGAACTGGTGCCCTGGACCAAAATTCCGCCTTCCAATATCAATAACGAAGAACATCGTAAACTCGCTCTTGATATGGCGCGGGAGTCCATGACGCTCCTTCAGAATAAGAATAATATCCTGCCATTAAAAAAGTCAGGGAGAAAGTTCGCGGTAATTGGACCCAATGCGGATGATGAACCCGTGTTGTGGGGAAATTATAACGGACGTCCCGTGCGGACTATCACCATTCTTGATGGTATCACTCAAAAAGTATCAGCAGATAAAATAGTTTATGATCAGGCGTGTGACCTGGTAGACAACAAAGTAACAGAGAGCTACTTTTCGAAATCGTCTTTTGAAGGTAAGAAAGGATTTAAGGCTAGTTACTGGAACAGTGGTGATAGAACTGGCGATGTAATAGCTACTCAACAAATAACTGATCCAATCAAATTAACAACAGCCGGGCAACATGAGTTTGCCTCAGGAGTTAAACTCGTTGGCTTTTCAGGGAAGTTTGAAACCGAGTTTGAAGCAACCCAGGATGAAGAGATTGTTTTTAAACTCGGGGCAACGGGATACTTTGCTTTACTGGTTAATGGACAAACCATTGTTGAGTATAGCAACTGGCGAACGCTGCCATCACGCCATCCCTACAAAGTAGAAAAAGGAAAAAAATATAAAATAGAGATTCGCTATGCCCAACTGAATAACTGGCAGGCAAATCTTGAATTCAACTTTGGTAAGGAGACAGATATTGATTTTACCGGTCTCATAAAAAAACTTGAAGGTGTTGATGTTGTTGTATTTGTTGGTGGTCTTTCAACACAACTGGAAGGCGAGGAGATGCCGGTATCCTTTCCGGGATTTAAGGGTGGCGATCGTACCGACATAGAATTGCCGATGGTGCAGCGAAATTGCCTGAAGGAATTAAAGAAGGCAGGGAAGAAAGTGATTTTTGTAAACTGCTCAGGTTCTGCCATCGGGTTGGTGCCTGAAACGCAAAGTTGTGATGCAATACTGCAGGCATGGTATGGAGGCGAATCGGGAGGGCAAGCCGTTGCTGATGTTCTGTTTGGTGATTACAATCCATCCGGAAAACTTCCAATAACATTTTATCGGGACACCACACAATTGGCGGATTTTGAAGACTACTCCATGAAGGGTAGAACCTATCGCTTCATGTCCGATGCACTCTTTCCGTTTGGGTTTGGGTTAAGCTATTCAAAATTCAACATTGGTAAAGGCAGGGTTACCGCCAATGTAATCTCAACAAGCGGATCTACGCGACTAACTGTGCCAGTATCAAATCTGGGA
>DASTYM010000127.1:0-13630 GCA_035764995.1 Cyclobacteriaceae bacterium
ATTAACCAATCAGATGGCGTAACTGCAGTGTCGGATGATTTGAGAAAAGAAACCTATCAGCATTTTAAGATCACGAAAGATATTCAGGTGATCCCCAACTTCATTGATCTTGCCAAGTTTAAAAAGCAAAAGAAAGATCACTTCAAAAAAGCAATTTGCCCGAATAATGAAATGTTGATTGTACATACGTCAAATTTCCGTGCAGTAAAGCGGATTGGTGATGTGATTAAAGTCTTCAATAATATCCATAAAGAAATTCCGGCAAAACTTTTAATGATTGGAGATGGACCTGAGCGTGTACAGGCGGAACAGATGAGTCGGGAGTTAGGTATTTCGCATGACGTTCGTTTCCTGGGAAAATTGGAGGCCGTTGAAGAAGTGTTGTCGGTGGCCGACTTGTTTTTAATGCCTTCTGAAAAAGAGAGTTTTGGTTTGGCTGCGTTAGAGGCAATGGCTTGCGAAGTGCCTGTTATCTCTTCAAATACGGGTGGTATTCCAGAGCTCAATCTTCACGGTGTAACAGGTTATCTCAGCAACATCGGAGATGTGGAAGATATGAGCCGAAATGCCCTCAATATTCTCGACAAAAACAACCTGCCGAAATTCAAGCAAAATGCCCTGGCGAGAGCCCAGGAATTTGATATTAGCCGGATTTTACCGCTATACGAGGCCTATTATCAGAAGGTCATGGAAAAGGCAGCCGCCAGTGTTTCTATTTAGGGGCTAATCGATTAAATTGCACCAAATTCGAGTGGAAATGGCAGAGATGAAGCCTCAGCATAAGGGTACAAAACAGCTTTTTAAGAACCCAATTTTGGAGAAATTGAGCAGAACCCATATTTCTGTGCCGTTGACTATTTTCTTTTTGTATTCAGCTGGACTTTTGTATTGGAGCGTAACCCACACAACATTGTCGATTTGGTTAACATTCGGCTTGTTTTTCGTGGGCTTATTTGCCTTCACCTGGGTTGAATACTGGGCACATCGTGGATTGTTCCACATGTCGACCCACACCAAGAAGCGCGAAGAAATTCAGTACACTATTCACGGTGTTCACCACGAGTTTCCAAAAGACAAAACCCGTTTGGCGATGCCTCCATTGTTGAGTATCACATTCTCTACGATTCTTTTAGTGTTATTCCGCCTGGTGATGGGTGATTATGTATTTGCTTTTCTGCCAGGATTTTTAACAGGATATGCAGCGTACCTTTCTGTGCATTTCATGGTACATGCGTATCAGCCTCCTAAAAACTTCTTGAAATACCTGTGGATTAACCACGGGACGCACCACTACAAAAATGGTGAAATGGTGTTTGGGGTATCGTCTCCGTTGTGGGACTATATTTACGGAACCATGAACAAGCCTATCCGCTCTGCTTCCGCTGCGCAGTAACACCAACGAATCGCGAAAGCTGGGTTTTTGACCCACCATCGGTTATCATAGTTCCTAAATTCTTGATTGCTTAGGCGTATTTGGGGCTTTCTTGCTATAGGTTGGACACGTGTATTGTGAACAAGATGCAAGCGCAAACGCTGTTACAATTAAAACCAGTATAGCCTTTTTCATAATCAGTACATTAGTTAAACCTACTAAAAGTAACCAGATAATTTCTAAAGCACCAGTCCATTACGGATCATTTTTACACCTGTGCTTTAAATTTTAGGTTAAATTAAATGCTTATCCAGAAACAGAATCGCAGAATTATTGGTTTAAATAAGAAAATTCATCCATGCTCGGTTATCGTTTTAGCCATTATACACCGCCTCCGGGGAAGTCAAAAAGCGACTTTGAAAAGCTGCTTAAAATTTTCATGCAGCTGGTGCTCATTACGGCCGGAAACGTAGCAGAAGCCCTCCAATGGCTAACCGAACTGGACAAGCAATACAAACTCACCAACGGAAAATACGGAATTGGCGATTTCATCGAGCAGCTCAAACGCGATGGCTACATTACAGAAAGCGGTCCCAATGGTGAACTTAAGTTAAACGCAAAAAGTGAACAGGATTTAAGAAAATCAGCGCTGGAAGAAATTTTTGGCAAGCTGAAAAAGTCCAAGAGTGGCGAACACAACACATTTCATACGGGCCGTGACGGGGAACAAACTACGGAGCGCAGAGAGTACGAATTTGGTGATACACTCGATCAAATTTCAGTGACTGATTCATTAAGAAATGCTCAGATCAACCATGGGGTGGAGGATTTCTTCATGACGGAAGAAGACCTGGAGGTAATTGAAAATGAATACAAGACACAAACCTCCACTGTATTAATGATCGACATTTCCCACTCGATGATTTTGTATGGTGAAGATCGGATTACACCGGCCAAAAAAGTTGCCATGGCATTGGCAGAGTTAATCACCAAAAAATATCCGAAAGACACACTCGATATTTTGGTGTTTGGTGATGACGCGTGGCAAATTGAAATCAAAGATCTCCCTTATTTACAGGTGGGGCCGTATCATACCAATACCGTTGCGGGCCTTGAGTTGAGCATGGATATTCTCAGGCGCAGGAAAAATCCAAACAAACAGGTTTTCATGATTACTGATGGAAAACCAACGTGCATCAAGGAAGGAATCCGTTATTATAAAAACAGTTTCGGACTGGATACGAAAATCTTAAATCGGACTTACAACCTTGCAGGCCAGCTGAAGAAACTGAAAATACCAGTAACAACCTTTATGATCGCAACCGATCCTTATCTGAAATCATTTGTTCGGGAGTTCACAAAAGTGAATAATGGAAACGCGTATTACAGTGGACTGCAGGGCTTAGGAAATCTGGTATTTGAAGATTTTAAAAAGAATAGAAGGAAAAGCTTTTGAAAAGGCCGCAAGCCGCGGGCTACAAGCTTGATCTTTCCAGCGAAATACATGTATTACGAACTAAGAATCTTGAGAGAATTAAATTCCAAAAAATGTAAGTCTTAAACTTCGAGTCATTAGCTTGAAGCTTGTAGCTTGAGGCTTGCAGCCAAACTCATCATATGACTAAATCAAAAACATTAAAAGAATTAAAAGCCTCCGGCTACAAATCAAGGCCAATTAAAGACGAACTGCGCGAAAACCTGATTCAGAAACTTCGCAACAAGGAAACGGTGTTTGAGGGTATTTGGGGGTACGAAGAAACAGTTATTCCTGATTTGGAAAGAGCCATCCTGGCGCAACACGATATTAATTTGTTGGGATTACGCGGTCAGGCTAAAACACGTCTTGCACGACTGATGGTGAATTTGTTGGATGAATACATTCCTGTCGTGGAGGGTTCAGAATTAAATGATGATCCTTTTAATCCACTGTCGCGTTATGCGAAAGATAAAATCAAGGAACTCGGAGACAACACCCCAATTGCCTGGCTGCACCGCGATGAACGGTACACTGAAAAATTAGCAACACCCGATGTTTCCATTGCCGACTTAATTGGCGATGTTGATCCCATCAAAGCGGCTTCGTTGAAGCTTCCTTATTCTGATGAACGTGTGATTCACTTCGGATTAATCCCGCGATCGAACAGGTGTATTTTTGTGATTAACGAACTGCCCGATTTGCAGGCACGCATACAGGTAGCGTTATTCAATATTTTACAGGAAGGCGATATTCAGATTCGTGGATTTAAAATCCGGATGCCATTAGATTTACAATTTGTTTTCACCGCAAACCCTGAAGACTACACGAATCGCGGAAGTATTGTTACTCCATTAAAAGACAGGATCGACAGCCAGATTATTACGCACTATCCGAAGACTCTCGACATTGGTAAACGTATCACCGCACAAGAGGCGAGACTAAAAGAAGAGCAACAAAAATCAATTACGATCAACGAGCTTGCAAAAGATTTAATCGAGCAAATTGCTTTTGAAGCTCGCAAGAGCGAGTACATCGATTCGAAGAGTGGCGTTTCTGCCCGACTTACCATCTCAGCGCTTGAAACACTGATCGCTTCCGCGGAACGGAGAAGTATTATTAACGGTGAGAAAAATGCTTCCATTCGGGTGACAGATTTTATTGGTGTTATTCCTGCCATCACCGGAAAGGTTGAGTTGGTTTATGAAGGCGAACAGGAAGGTCCTGGTATTGTAGCACAAAATCTTATCGGCAAAGCAATTCGAACTCAGTTCGTTAATTTCTTTCCAAATCCTGAAAAGTTTAGAAAGCAGAAAGAAACAAGTCCGTACAAAAAAATAACGGATTGGTTCAGCGATGGCAACAGTGTAGATCTTCTGCAGGAAATGAAACAGTCTGATTTTGAAAAGACGTTGAAGAATATTCCCGGGCTCAATGATCTTATTAACAACTTTCACAAAGGACAAGATCAATCCATTAAATTATTTCTGATGGAATTTGCACTGCACGGTTTAGCCGAATACAGTTTAATCAGCAAACACAATCTCACTGCTGGACATCAATTCAAAGATTTGCTGAGCAGCATGTTTACGTTGCCAAAAAATGTTCAGGAAGATGACGAAGACGAGGATGATGAGAGTGCGCGGGGAAGTGCGCTGTAATGCAGGGACGTAAAATTACCAAAAACTTTTACTTTTTTACCTCTTTCAACTTTGATAATGATTTCTTTACATTGAGTCAACCAAGTTCTTTGTAGAGTATGCCGAAAACCAAAAAGGAGAGGAAGATCTTCGTGCTGGATACTTCTGTAATTATTTATGAACACAACTCAATACTCAATTTTGACGAACACGATATAGGGATTCCGATCACGGTATTGGAAGAGCTCGACAACTTCAAAAAAGGAAACGACACCAAAAATTTCGAGGCACGCGAATTTATCCGCCTCATCGATAAATTGGCCAATGGGCGAATGCTACACCATTGGAACTCGCTTAACGGTAAGAGCAAGGGCACTTTTAAAGTGATCATGGAGACAGGAGGCAACGGTTCTCTTGACGCCAGCAAGATTTTTAACGAAGACAAAGCTGATCACCGCATCTTGAACTCTGCCCTCTCACTTCAAAAAGAGGAAAGAGACAGAAAGGTTATCCTGGTTTCAAAAGATGTAAACCTTCGATTAAAGGCGAAAGCCCTTGGCTTGCACGCTGAAGACTATACTACAGGAAAGATCCAGAATATCTCCTCCTTATATACTGGCAGAACAATCATTGAGGATGTTGATGCGAACATGATCAACCTCCTGTACGAAAAAGGATACTGCCCTCCTCAGGAAATTTTAGGAAAATTGGTTCCTGAGAAAAACCATTTCTACATTTTAAAAAGCGGTAAGAAGTCGGTGCTGGCATATTATAATCCGTTGAATGAAATGATAGAGCAGGTCGAGAAGCGATCTGTTTACGGAATAAAACCCCGAAATGCCGAACAAACCTTCGCCATACATGCCGTGTTAAGACCTGAGATAAAACTTGTTTCGCTTCAGGGGGTTGCAGGTACCGGAAAAACATTGTTGGCGTTAGCAGCTGCATTGGAACAAAAAAGAGAATTCAAACAGATTTATTTAGCACGTCCGATCGTGCCGTTAAGCAATAAAGACATCGGTTATCTTCCGGGAGATATCAAATCAAAATTGAATCCTTACATGGAACCGCTTTGGGATAATCTCAAGTTCATCCAAAATCAGTACAACGAAACAGATAAGGAATACGCGAAGATTACCGAGATGGTGAATCAGGAAAAACTTGTAATCACTCCACTCGCCTACATCCGCGGAAGAAGCCTTTCTAACATTTGTTTTATCGTGGATGAGGCGCAGAATCTTACGCCTCATGAAGTGAAAACAATTATCACACGAGCAGGCGAAAACACTAAGTTCATTTTCACCGGGGATATCCACCAAATCGATACCCCTTATTTGGACTCTCAAAGTAATGGTTTATCCTACCTGATTGACAGGTTGAAAGACCATGATCTATACGCCCATATTACCCTGGAAAAGGGAGAAAGGTCGGAGCTGGCAAACCTGGCGAATGAACTATTATAAGAAAATAAGTCCTTGCAATATTTTGGGCCCAAATACTTAAAAAGGGGTGGAAATTCAGCCTATTTAAGCCGATTTTGCAAAATGCCTTATTTACCCACGTAAGGTTTTACTGTGCGTTTGTGAATCTTTTATCACACCTAACCAATTGAGCGTAAACCTTAGGCCCTCAAAAAAGCCTCGAATATGTTTCCATCAACTACCGACATACCTTCACGTATCGATTTAGAAAAAGGACTCAAATTTTAAGGCGTATGATCGGCAGGATGTTTTTCAGACTTCTTTCAGAAAGCAAAAAGGTAGACTATTTGCACGAGCAAGGTACCATTTTAGGTACGCGTATCAAGAATGGCAGAAAAGCTTACTTGTATATGTTGAAAGATTTTTGTGTGGAAGTAATCTTCAAGCAAGACAACATTGACTTGAGCCCTGAAAAAGTTACGACTTTTGACAGCGTAAAGGAATTCAACAATTACCTGGAGAAAGAATTTAGAACCGCGTTCTAAAAATTACTTCTTACCCAACACCTTCAATACTGTATCTCCGATTTCGGCAGGGGATTCTACCACGTGAATCCCGCATTCTCTCATGATTTTCATTTTTGCGGCTGCAGTATCTTCTGCGCCACCAATGATCGCACCTGCGTGACCCATTCTTCTTCCTGGAGGGGCTGTTTGTCCGGCAATAAATCCAACAACAGGTTTTTTAATTCCTGATTCTTTAATCCAGCGAGCTGCGAGCGGTTCATAATTTCCACCGATCTCACCGATCATCACGACTGCATCGGTTTCAGGATCATTCATTAACATTTCCACAGCATCTTTTGTAGGTGTTCCGATAATCGGATCTCCTCCGATACCAATCGCAGTAGAAACTCCTAGTCCTGCCTTCACGATTTGATCGGCTGCCTCATAGGTAAGCGTTCCTGACTTGGATACGACACCCACTTTACCTTTTTTGAAAACGAAGCCTGGCATGATGCCTACTTTTGCTTCGCCAGGTGTGATAACACCCGGGCAATTGGGTCCAATCAGAACAACGTTCTTGGCCTTAATATATTTCTTAGCGATCATCATATCCTTCACAGGAATTCCTTCAGTGATCGCGATGATTACTTTGATGCCGGCATCGGCCGATTCCATAATGGCATCAGCAGCAAATGCAGGAGGAACAAAAATGATAGAAACATCGGCACCCGTTTTATCAACAGCTTCTTTTACCGAATTGAAAACCGGGCGACCTAAATGTTCGCTACCTCCTTTTCCTGGGGTTACGCCTCCCACTACATTGGTTCCGTACTCGATCATTTGACCAGCATGGAATGAACCCTCTGATCCGGTAAAACCTTGTACAATTACGCGTGAGTTTTTGTTGACGAGTACGCTCATGGGATGTTTCTTTTGAATTGCTACAAAAATAGGATATTCTGTGGTTCAGCCAACCCAAGTAAAGAGAAAAGCCTGATTTTTTGAGCTAAAATCAGGCTTTTATTGAGCTGCTAGTTTCTAAGTCTTTAGAACCCAAGTCGGATTAAAAACTCCTTGTAAGCCTCCTGGTACAACGGAACATCTGGTGCCAGTTTGATGGCTTCCTGGTAGGCAGTTAAGGCATCATTGAGCAGGAAGTTCTCCTCATAGATTCCCGCCATGTAGTACTTACTCAAGGCCGTTTCAGAAGCCACAGCGCTTTTCAGTTCGTCCATAATTTTCGTGAATTTTTCACGGGCTGCTGGACGCATGCGTTTAATGACATAATCTTTCGAACCTTTTCCACGGTTTTCCTTCGACACTACTTTGACCATCACCTCATATTCATCCTTCAGGTTTCCTTCATTCATCGAAACAATCAATTGATTGGAGGTCGCTTCGAATCTTGCTAATTCCTCATCGAGTAGTGTTGTGAATACAACTTCGTAAGGTCCTTTCACTTCTTCTGATGACCATTGTACTGCTAATTTATCTCCATACAAGTCTGCACGATCAGTACCCGACAGGTATACAACGATTACATCTTTAATTCCACGGTGCACCGCCCCTGTTGCAGAGAGTCTGTTTTTCTTTGATTGGTCGCTGCTAAGAATGAAATCAGTGTACTTATTTAACACACTTGATCCTGCTGTAAGACGTGAAACGAGTTCACTCACCTTAAAGCTCCCAGCTTCTCTTAGTTCAAGTGGCTTTCCATTTTCATGGATCAAACCAAGGTAAGCGTTTTCGGCAATCCTTACTTCGTCTGTTGCCTTTAGCGCGGCTCCAACTTTAATAGACTGCCATTCGTTTGCGGATTTGATTTCGGTTTTTCCTTTGCTCACCAGAACCTTGAAGGTATAGGTTTGAGCAAAGAGTGCACTGCTGCCAAAAACAAGTACTGGTAAAATGATCCAACGGGTTTTCATATGAGTGGGGCTGTTTTTCTTATTAAAATTAAAAAAGCTGTCCGATATGGACAGCTTTTTATTATCCCAGGAAGTAAAATTATTTTTTCAAGCCATGTCTTAACAGGAACTCATCATACGATTCCCGATAAGAAGGCTCAAGCTTTACGGCTTCTTCGTATGCAACAATTGCATCGATCAATAAATTATTCTCTTCATAAAATCCTGCCAAGATAAATTTATTGAGTGCTGTTGGTTCAGAGACTTCTCCGCTAATATTTGCCAATGAAACCTTCACCTTTTCTTTATCAGCGCCAGACATTTTTTTGATCATGTGCTGCTTCGAAATTTGCTTAGGGTTATTCTTTGAGCTCACTTCAACCAACAGTACAACTTCAGCAGCAAGCTTCGCATCTGAAAGATCGATGGTTATGGTTGACTCAGGTGTTTCAAATTTAGCGAGTTGTTCATCAAACGCATTTTTTACAACAACCACATAAGGACCAAGCGCCTTACCTCCGTCCCAGTTTACGACTGCGGTGGTATTATAAACATCAGCATACTTTTCAGGTAACGCCACCTTAATGGCAGCAGTTTCAGTAGCACGGTGCACAGCTCCTGTAGCGCTTAATTTGTTTTTCTTGGTTTCAGCATTTGAGCTCAGAATAAAGTCGGTGTATTTGTTGATTACGCTTGATCCGCCTCCTACTTTGGCAGCCAAATCAGCTACTTTATAGCTACCGGATTGACGCACTTCCAGAGGCTTACCACTGGCATGTATAAGGCCGATATAGGCATTATCAACAAGCTTCAATTCATCGGTCGATTTCAGGCTGGCACCTGTTTTCAATGGAATCCAAGAGTCGCCCGATTTTACCTCATTACTCCCCTTATTCGCCATTACTTTAAAGGCATAATCCTGTCCAAATACTGAGGAACTCATGATTAATGCCAAAATCACTGATACACTTCTTGCTTTCATTGTAGGTTGTTCTAGTTTATGTCAAAAATAACGAAATTTCGTGGTTTTAGGGTGTTAATACGTCCTTATTCGGTTTGGTAAACAAGGCCCCTTGCTGCAATCTGAGAATAAATGCTTTTACAATTGATTCATAGATTTCGTAACAAGTACCTACCAACGCCAGGGCAGCCAGTGTTAAAGTCAAATTGAGCTTAAAATCTGCCCAGCTAAACACGTACATCATCGCAAACGTAAACAATACGATTTGGGTTAACTGTAAAATAATTGTAAGGGTATCGTACCACTTAGGAATCCGGTCGTGGATTAGCGAAAATAATGCCACATTGAGAAAGCAGATTATGATCGCGATGGCATATTCCTGCCACTCCACCAGTTCTTCGACATAATCTTCATTCAAGATCATCGAAACTATGTTGGCGTGCACAACAGGGCCATACATATCGGGACGGGATTTGCCGGCATACACTTTATTGAGAGGCGTAAAGAACTTGTCATCCCAGGAAGTATCCCGAAGATCCCTTCCAAGAAAGCCCATGATTACAATTTTATCCTTGATCATGTCACCTACAAACATTGATGTATCTAATGCCTGGTCCCAATCCAACACTGCATACCTGCCCGCATAATTGGAAGCACCGTGCCAGTCAACAATATTTCCGCGGTAGTTAATTATTTCAGAAGCCTTGTTTCGGCTTAGAAATTTTTTTGTCTTAACAGAGTCAAATAGCCAAGCCAGCTTGACTGAATATGCGATTTCCTTTTTTCCGTTCACGACAAGAGATGGCGTAAAACGTCTGCATACCTTTAAATCTTCCTGGTGCTCAGCATCTGTTTCAAGATTTACAAATCCTTCATACGCCCCGATTCGTAAATGGGCATCAGTGTGTTCAATAGAATCGTAAATGGCAACATCACCTCTTTTTCTGACTAGCTCTTTCGTTTGCCAAATTTTTTGTGCCAATACCATTCGGCCTGTTGCCTCCTGGACGGCTCCGGCAAAAATCATGTTGCTGAGTGTATCATAAAATTGCGGGCAATTAATGGAGTCGTATAATCCGCCATCACATGAAAAAATAATATCAAGACCGATAGCTTTCGGTTTGAAGTAATTCAGGTTTCTGATTTGTTGGCCAATCTCCGCGCGGGTAAGGTATCCAATATTTACAACGACAATGTTTGTATCAAGAACGGGGTCTTCACGAATTTGTGAGAACGCGATATCTGTAAATTCCATATCACCCAATGCCTGACCTAACGGGTCGAATGCATTGAATGCTTTTAGTTGTGTTACGCCATACAGTCCGAACAGCACGCAGAATGCAAATGCGGTGGCAATCATGCAATCAATCCAAAATCTTCTGAGCTGAAATCTTCTCATGGTATATCAAGATGTATCAAGTAAATTTAGAAATTTAGCACGTATTTATATGCTAATTTAAAAGCGCATTGAAGGCTCGACTTACCATACAAGAATACGCGACTGGCATTGCTGCCGGTGATCGGGTTATTCTTGGAAAAGCCCTTTCACTCATTGAAAGCAACCTGCCATCCGATCAGCAGGAAGCAGCTCAGCTCATTGAAAAAATCAGTGATAAAACCGGTAATTCTATCAGGATTGGAATTACAGGAGTACCCGGAGTCGGTAAGAGTACTTTTATTGAAGTCTTCGGGAAGTTTGTGACAGATCAGCAAAAGAAAATTGCTGTACTCACGATTGATCCAAGTAGTCAGCTAACCAAGGGAAGCATCCTGGGCGATAAAACCAGAATGGCTGACCTGTCGAAAAATCCAAATGCATTTATTCGACCAACCGCATCAGGAAATACATTGGGTGGTGTTGCAAGTAAAACACGTGAAGCTATTTTGCTTTGCGAGGCTGCAGGATATGACGTGATCATTATTGAGACGGTTGGTGTAGGTCAATCGGAAGTGGCTGTGAAAAATATGGTTGATTTCTTTTTACTGTTGATGTTGGCGGGTGCCGGAGATGAACTACAGGGAATCAAAAAGGGAATCATGGAAATGGCTGATGCTGTGTTAATCACAAAAGCGGATGGCGACAATGTGAAGCATGCAACAGAAGCTCAAGCGGAATATCAACATGCATTGCATTTGTTGCCTACTTCCGAATCGAATTGGAAACCAAAAGTTCTTACGTGCTCATCACTGACTAAAAAAGGAATTCCTGAAATCTGGCAGATGATTGAGAGCTACAAAGATCAAACGACTCAATCAGGATTTTTGGAGGAAAATCGAATGCAGCAAAATGCATCCTGGCTTCAGGAGTATTTTCAAGAACTACTGAACAATGACTTCAGAAGATTTACGGAAGTTCAAAACGAATTAACAGCATTAGAAAAGCAAATTATCAATAAAGAGATATCTCTTCACGCTGCCGGAAACAAATTACTCTCCTCTTATTATAAGGCGTTAAAAAAACACACCTGATTATTTCTTTTTAAAACCGTAGGGACAATGACGGCAACCGCTCTGGCAGCAGTAACCACGTTTTAAATGGTAGGCTTCAGTAAATACCATGAATCCATTCTCCCAATAATAATCAGGTGTGTTTTCCTTTTTTGGTTTCTTTGATTTATCCTCAGAATCCATTTAAAAATTATACGTCACACCAGCTGTAAAGTTCCTTCCGCGTGTCGTGTAGCCAAATACGCCAATAAAATCTTCGTCTGTTAAGTTGTACACAGATCCATTCAGAAACAAACGATTTTTAAACAGGCTTTGTGAAATAGTGATATCGAACAGATTATAGGCGTCAAGCTCTATTTCATTTGCATTGAAGAATTCATCAAAGTACAGATCAGTTCGGGAACCGGTGTATTGATAATGGACTGATACAGCTGATCCTTTCATCGGTTTCACCTGAACTCCTGCTCCAGCCTTTTTTTCAGGTATCCGGTAAAAACTTGCTTTGTCATCGGTTGTTACCCATGCGAAATCGCCCGACAATGTGATGATGTCGGAAAGTTTGAATTGTGCATCAACGGTTACACCTTTCACGTTTCGGTGTTCAGAAATATTGTCGTACTCAAACTGAGCGGTATAGCCAATCACATTTTTCTCTTCGCGGAAGTAATTGACAAAGGTGAAAACGAGCTTGTCGGAGGCGAAAAAAGAAAGTCCGTATTCCATATTCAAAGACTCCTCTGGATCAAGTTCATCGTTTCCTCCAAATTGTGTATGAAGTTGAAACAAGGTTGGGGTAATAAAAGAAGTCGAAATGGATGCGAGTGGTTTAACGCTGATCTGCTCATTCACCTTAATTAGCCATGAAGGATTGATGTTGTAAATCAGTTTTGAACCATAATCGCTATGATTATTCAACCGTAAACCAGCGTGAATATTCAGCCCTGATCGAGTGGAAATTAAAAGTGAAGTATAAGGATCAACTATCGTAAACGATGTAGACGGAAACAGCGGGTCTCTGTATTCAAGCTTTTGGAAACTTACTCCACTCAAGAGAGTCAACGAAGTGTTGAAATCATGCTTATTGATGATTTCTCCAAACCAGTTGCTACCGTCATATTCAACCGGGAAGCTGCTTTTCACATCCCGAAAAATAGAAGTGTATTGAGCTGTCAGGCTCACGTACCCTTTCGAATAGTCTTTGGTTATTTTAGTACTAATTCTTCCTTGTTTCTGTTCCAGGTTATTGTCCCCGTCCGCAAAAGCGCCATCGTCAAAGTCTGAATCAAACCAGTCGATCGCTCCGTACAAATCAATTTTGAAAGTCGGAGTAAACTGATATCCAATTTTTAACAATCCATTTCGCTTTTCAAATCCATCATCATCGAAATCAATCGCATCATCGTTATCAAGTGCAGAAGAAAAACCCGCTGACTTAAAATTGTTTCCTAACAGGAGAAATGAAAATTTTCCTTGTCGGCCATTCACATTCAGATCTTGTCCGAATGATTCCCAGCTTCCTGCTTGCAATCCTAAACTTCCATGGATTCCATCTTCGTCCGCATTTTTTGTTTGAACGTTGATAACCGATGCAGCTGCACCAGAACCATACAATGTACTTAAACCACCTTGCAGCACCTCAACGTTATCAAGTTGATTGGTTGAAATAAAACGTAAATCAAAAAACGGATCAATACCTGACGGGTCATTCATAGGCACTCCATCCAACAGAATTAACGACTGTTTGCTTCTACCTCCACGCACGTAATAGCTCACATTCGTTCCAGGCGTACCAAAATTTCCATCCATTTGAACCCCTGGCACTTCGTTTAGCGCATCCTGTAAAGCGGAACTGGTTTGCAGCTTTTGGGTTCCAATCTTAAAAATCACCTTACCTGATTTTT
>DASTYM010000128.1:0-6140 GCA_035764995.1 Cyclobacteriaceae bacterium
GCCAGCGAATCAGGATTACCCATGAAAGACCGAAAGTCAAATTGGTTTCAACAAGACTTGCTGGCACCAAACTCAAACCGAAGCGCGTTGGTAACAGCACGGGGTGACATTGCCACCATCAAAAAACAAGTATCCGACCAGCGGTGGATTGATCGCCAGCCTACAAAATGACTCAGGAATGAAGCAAGAGATTCCATGCATCATTGACTTTCTTTGCACGGAGATATTGCTGCGCTAATTGATGGATATCATCCCTTCCTTTTGCGATTACCTCTTCTTCTGTTTTCGAGAGTGGTCTTTTTAAAGTTGGAATGCTTTCAACGTTACCTAACATTCCCAAGTCGTTGCCGGTTAATATTTTACTCTTTCTGATTGACTCCGGAAGCTGATCAATACCAATTCCGATTTTATCCAACGGTTTAGGAACCGTGAAGAGTGCGTCTCCCTGCGCTCTGCAATACCAATCTCCTCCCATTCGGGCAACAGCATCTAATTTGGATGGATCAATTCTGCCTTCTGCGTCCAGAATATCGTCCTTGATATGCGCCAGTAAGACCTCGCAGATTACAAGATTGCCAGCAGCGCCCTGATCACCCGTTTTAATTACATCCAATACTTTGCATTCAAACGAAGCAGGAGACTCTCCTACTCGCGGTGGTTTTACCATTGTGGAAGGTACTTGTGTGAATCCTGCCTTAATAAATTCATTTACGCCTTTAGGATACTCAACACTCGCAAGCGATGCTTGCTGTACCATGGAAAAATTGACGATGTTGATTACAACTTCCGGAACTTCTAAAACATTTTCGTAGCTGTGCTTGGTGGTGTTGTTCCTACCTCTCCTCGCTGGTGAAAAAACAAGTATAGGCGGGTTTGCACCAAAGCAATTAAAAAAACTAAACGGGCTAAGGTTTACATTTCCTTGCTTATCGATCGTGCTCGCAAAAGCGATCGGTCGAGGAGCGACTGCGCCCAGCAAATAGCTGTGCATCTTGCTAACCGGTACTTCTTTTGGATTGATGATCATGATCGAGATTGCTTTAAGCCGCAAGCTACAAGCTTTTTAGTTATTCCAAATAAGCTAGCAGCTTGTGGCTTGAGCCTTGAAGCTATTAGACTGCCGGAAGAATTTTTCCCTTACACTCACCAAAACCGATTCGCACGCCATCTTTCTCCGCGAGTCCTTTAATAATTACGGTGTCTCCGTCTTCAATGAATTTTCGCTCGGAGCCATTAGGCATTTTAAGTGGCTTTTGTCCATTCCAGCTTAGTTCAAGCATCGAACCATACGAACCAGGTGATGGTCCGCTAATGGTTCCTGAAGCATACATATCTCCTACCTGAATGTTACATCCATTTACTGTATGATGCGCCAGTTGTTGGTTAACATTCCAATACATGTATTTAAAATTGGAACGGCATACAGTAGTTGGTTCTGAACCTTCGGGCTGAATGAGAACTTCCAGTCGTATGTCGAAATTTTTATTTCCCTCAAAACTCAAGTAAGGAAGCACATGTGGGTGTTGTTCCGGGCCTGCAACCCGAAAAGGTTCAAGTGCATCCATGGTAACGATCCAAGGTGATACAGTAGATCCAAAATTCTTTCCTAAGAAGGGTCCCAATGGAACGTACTCCCAATTTTGAATATCGCGTGCCGACCAATCGTTGAAAAGCACAAATCCGAAAATACTTTCTTCAGCGTCTCTTGTACTGATAGATTGACCGAGTTTTGTTTCTGAACAAGTCAGGAACGCAATCTCCAATTCAAAATCAAGTTTACGTGATGGAGAAAAAATTGGAGGTTCTGTGTCCACGGGTTTCAACTGACCCTTTGGTCGGTGAATAGGTGTTCCTGATACAACGATTGAGGATGGCCTTCCATGATAACCAACTGGTAAATGCTTCCAATTCGGAAGCAACGCATTTTTTGGATCACGGAACATGGAACCAACATTGGTGGCATGTTCTTCACTGCTGTAAAAATCTGTATAGTTAGGTACGCGCACTGGCATCATCATTTGAACTTCGTTCATGGAGATGAGTGCAATCTCACGTGCAGCTACATTATTCTTGAGCTCCGGACAATCAGTTTGCAACAACTCAGAAATCCTGCCACGAACTTCACGCGCTTTCTTTTTACCAAGACCAATAAAGTCGTTTAGGTAACGCTGATTAAAAATACCAGGAGGTAATCCGATGCCATCAAAGAATCCGTTTTCATGCAGATACACCAGGTCAAGAACATGATTTCCAATGGCCACGCCTGCAACGGGAGAAAGATATCGTGTTTTAAAAATTCCAAAAGGGAGATTTTGAATCGGGAAATCCGAATCTTTCGGAACTTCAACCCAGCTTTTTAGTTTAGGATCGTTTGCTTGTATCATATCAATAGAAACTCAAAAATAAGGCTTATTTTTCTTGTTGGAATGAAAAACCAGTCAACTTTACCGAAAGAATTTGAGACAGTATTGAGAGGAAAACTCGGAGATTCGTTCGCGCAGTTTAAAAAAAGTCTCCAACAAAATTCACCTGTTAGTATCCGACTCAATCCACACAAACCATTTACAATGAAAGGTGAGCAAATTGAATGGAGTAAGTATGGGAGATATTTGAAAGAGCGACCTGTCTTTACGCTTGACCCTGCCTTTCATGGTGGAGCCTACTATGTACAAGAAGCAAGCTCAATGCTACTTGAACAAGCCATCACTCAAGCTGTCGATTTAACAAAACCGATTCGGGTACTTGATCTCTGCGCTGCTCCTGGAGGAAAGTCAACTCATATATTGAGCTTACTAAACCACGAGAGTTTACTGGTTTCCAATGAAGTCATCCGCGCAAGAGCTTCGATACTTTCTGAGAATATTCAAAAATGGGGACATCATAATGTTGTCGTTACCAATAATGACCCCGAAGATTTTACCACGCTCGAAGGATACTTTGATATAATAGTTGTTGACGCACCTTGCTCAGGTGAAGGTTTGTTTCGAAAAGACCCGGATGCGATGCAGGAATGGTCACTCGCCAATGTGGATTTATGTTGTAAACGTCAACGAAGAATCCTGGCTGACATTTGGCCTTCACTGAAAACCAACGGTGTCTTAATTTATAGCACGTGCACCTACAACGAACAGGAGAACGAAGAAAACCTTCAATGGCTTCAGCATCAAAATGATGTTGAAGCTATCAATCTAAATCTTGACAAGGCTTGGGGCATCGAAACTGTTCAGGCTGGAAAGTTGGAAGGTTACAGATGTTACCCTCATCAGGTTAAGGGAGAAGGATTCTTCTTGTCAGTGGTTTGCAAAAAAGACTCGCAGGAAGAATTAAGAGCGAAGTCAAAAAAATCGTTGCAGGCTCCGCCAAAAAAAATCATTGAACAGCTAAACGAATGGATACTGAAAGAATCAAAATTCTTCACCTGGAACGAGATCGTATACTCACTTCCACAAACTCAACTCGAACAAGTTGAGTTCTTATCGCAGTACTTGAAAATTGTTCAGGCTGGAATTCCATTTGCTACAACGAAACACGACAAACTTATTCCGGAGCATGGCTCTTCTCTTTCCATCGATCTTCAGAAATCGCATTTCCATCAGATTGAAGTAGGGTTAGAGGAGGCGTTACATTTCCTGCGGAAAGAACCAATCCAATCAGGCAATTCACCGAGAGGCTTTGCGCTTGTTACCTATCAACAACTTCCGCTTGGCTGGGTAAATGTGCTGGATAATCGATCGAACAATTTATATCCGAAGGAATGGCGTATTAGAATGGCCCGTTAACTCCGGATTGCGTCTTGCCAGGGTCAATATGTTGTCCATTTTTTCTATTTTTGCCCTCTATTTTTATTCAAATCATGTCATTATCAACGAAGTATAGTCCATCCGAAGTAGAAGGCAAGTGGTACAAGCATTGGATGGACAAGGGTTTTTTCCACTCTGAGCCAAATCCAGCCAAGGAACCATATTGTATTGTTATTCCTCCTCCCAATGTGACAGGCGTATTGCACATGGGCCATATGCTGAATAATACTATTCAGGATGTACTTATCCGTAAAGCGCGTATGGAAGGCAAGGAAGCGTGCTGGGTACCGGGTACTGACCATGCATCCATCGCAACGGAGGCACGTGTTGTGGCCATGCTTCGTGAAAAAGGAATCAAGAAATCGAGCCTGAGCCGCGATGAGTTTTTGAAGTATGCCTGGGAGTGGAAAGAGAAATATGGCGGAATCATCCTGGAACAATTAAAGAAATTGGGTGCTTCATGCGATTGGGAACGTACGAGTTTCACCATGGATCCTCATTACTACTCTTCGGTAATTCGTGTCTTTGTTGACCTGTACAACAAAGGATACATCTATCGCGGACTTCGCATGATCAACTGGGACTGTGAAGCAAATACAGCACTTTCAAATGAAGAAGTTTTATATAAGGAAGACGGTGAACGCTCAGTTCTCTATTCTGTTCGGTATAAAATTAAAGACAGCAAGGATTACGTAATCATCGCCACGCAACGCCCTGAAACAATTATGGGTGATGTTGCTATTGCAGTTAATCCATCCGATGAGCGTTACAAAAAACTGATCGGTAAAAAAGTATTGGTTCCATTCATCAATCGCGAGATACCTGTTATTGCTGATGACTATGTTGATAAAACATTTGGTACAGGATGTTTAAAAGTAACACCAGCACATGATGTGAACGACTACGAGATTGGTTTACGTCATAATCTTCAGGTAATTGATACACTGAATGATGATGGCACGTTGAATGAGAAGTGCGAGATTCCAAAGTTCTATGGAAAGGATCGTTTTGTAGTTCGTAAAGAGATGGTGAAGGATCTACGTGAAGCAGGTGACCTGATGAAGGAAGAAGAATTCATTACGCGCATTGGACGATCTGAACGGACGAACACCGTGGTTGAACCAAAACTTTCGCTTCAGTGGTTCGTAAAAATGAAAGAGATTTCACGGAAGGCTTACCAGTCGGTTGAAGAAGATGAAATTAAACTTCACCCGGCCAAATTTAAGAACACGTATCGCCACTGGATGGAGAATGTGCGTGACTGGTGTATCTCCAGACAATTGTGGTGGGGACATCGTATTCCGGCTTATTATGCACCTGACGGTACTTTTGCAGTTGCAGAGACTGAGGCCGAAGCACATAAAATTCTCAAATCCCAAATCCCAAATCTCAAATCAGAAGACATTACACAAGATCCTGACGTGCTGGATACCTGGGCATCGTCATGGCTTTGGCCGATTGAGGTATTCAACGGATTTAGTGACGAGTATTTTGATGATGTAAAAGGCAAGATTAATGTCGCTAAGAATAAAGAACTTGCATACTACTATCCAACAAACGTACTCGTAACAGCTCCTGAAATTCTTTTCTTCTGGGTTGCCCGGATGATCATTGCCGGATATGAGTACATGGACCAAAAACCATTTGGTGATGTTTACCTGACCGGTATCGTTCGCGACAAGCAGGGAAGAAAAATGTCGAAGTCGTTGGGTAATTCTCCAGACCCGCTTGATTTGATTACAAACTTCGGTGCAGATGCAGTTCGCACAGGAATGTTATTCAGCTCTCCTGCCGGTAATGACTTATTGTACGATGAGAAGTTAGTTGAACAAGGAAGAAACTTCGCCAACAAAATCTGGAATGCTTTCCGATTAGTGAAGGGTTGGGAAGTGGATAGTTCATTATCGCAACCCGAAGAAAACAAGACTGCCATTACGTGGCTGGAATCTAAAATCAACCAATCACTTGCTGAATTAGAAGATCATTTCGGCAAATATCGGATGTCTGATGCGTTGATGAGTATTTACAAACTCATCTGGGATGACTATTGCTCATGGTACCTGGAAATGATCAAGCCTGAATTCGGTAAACCAATTGATAAGGTTACCTATGACAAAACAGTTTCATTTTTCGAAACACTTTTAAAAGCGCTTCATCCTTTCATGCCATTCATTACAGAAGAGCTTTGGCATGGAATTAAAGATCGCCAGGAAAATGATTGCATCATTGTTGGTTCGTGGCCAAAAGCAGGTTCCTCCATTAATAATTCGATTCTCGAAGAAGGATCAATCGCATTTGATTTGATCGCACAAATCCGCAATGCGCGGAATGCAAAAGGAA
>DASTYM010000129.1:0-4144 GCA_035764995.1 Cyclobacteriaceae bacterium
CTTATCCGGAAAGGTTAACAATTCCTGAAATGCTTTATACTCGTTCGGTTTGAAATTCCAGTAGCTCTCTTTTCGGTCGGCAAGTTCCTGTACGGCACCTTCGGTGATGCGATCGAATTGCTTGTATTCCTTTGAAGCGAATACCTTCTTGATGTTCGACAATAGACTCATATGTTACCCTCCTACCAGCGGTGTCAGTTTCAGGAAGCTTACGGTTGTTTTGGGTGTGATCTGCACGATGTGATCAAGAGAATCTGACTGTTGGTTGTCGACCAAAACAAAATATCCGTTTTTTTGGAAGGCATCTAAGGCGATGTACAGCTGTTTTTCGAAATCCACTTTTTTGCGTTCCTTCATTTTGAATCCGTTTAGCGTTTTCTCAGCAAAGGTTGGTTGCACCAGTCCCTGGAAATATTCGGGAAGCTTTGCGTTGTAGCGGTCAACTTCAAACTGCACCCGCGCACTAATAATTTCGCGAATGGTCACGCTCGATTTATCAAACGAAACATCAATTTCGCTGATCACTTTTCCAACATGGGTCTCGTCTTTGATTTTTAGTGTGATGGCGCTCATAGCATCGTGTTATTGAATGCGAAAAGCTAGTGAATTTCTTTTAAAATCGCAGCCCTCGCAACCCTAAGACTCAGTCATCACGGGACATCATCGTTAAGGCGGCTGGCGGTGAGGAGAGATGCCTGCCGGTAGACAGGGATCGCCCGCAACGCCCACCGCTCTTTCCGTCCGCGATGACCTGCAATAGACTAATGACTAATGACTAAGGACTAATGCCTAATGACTAATGCCCAACAAAGGCAGAGACAGCAATCACTCACTCTTCAATATCTTCACCGGGCTCACCAGCGCAGTCCGGATTGCTTGATAACTCACTGTCAGCAATGCGATCCCGGTCGCCAGCGCTCCTGCAATTGCAAATATCCACCAAGAAACGTCAATGTGATAAGCGTATTCTTCCAGCCATCGACTTGCGCCCCACCACGCGAGCGGAAAGGCAATGCAACACGCGACAAAAACCAGCTTCACAAAATCTTTTGAAAGCAATGAGATCAAACTGATCACATTAGCACCTAAAACTTTTCTCATACCAATTTCCTTGAGGCGCTGCTCAGCTGAATATGTTGCAAGACCGAACAAACCAAGACAGGCAATGAACACGCTTGCGATGGCAACCCAACTGAGAATCGTTTGACTTCGCTGGTCTTCGATATAAAATAAAGCGAGCTGGTCGTCCAGGAAATGATACTCAAAAGGTTCCCGCTCATCATTCGCAACCATGATAGCTTTGAGTTTATCTAAAGTCCCCTGAATATCATGCGCTGAAATTCTTACTGAATAGTAATCGATAGCATGGATCGGATTATCGTTGAAAGCAATAATCAAGGGCTCAATCTTATCGCGCAGCGATTGAAAATGGAAATCCTTCACAATACCAACCACGCGAGGTTTGAATGATGTATTTGCATCTTCGTAAATAGGAACAAAGAATGAATTGCGGGCGATCATTGGTATGTCGACCGCCTGATCCAATTCTTTAATGCCGAGTATTTTGGCCGCAGTTTCGTTTACGAGAATGGCGGTAGTGTCATTGTCGTTCTGGAAGTTTCGTCCGTGCAGTAACTTGATATCGTAAGTTGACAGGAAATCTTTATCGGCCCCGATGGCGTAGGCAATCTGGGGTTCGCCTGCGCTTCCTTCCTTTTTTAATTTAACTCTGCGGATTGTTTTCCACTCGCCAGGAACGCGTGAAGTTACTGATACTTTTTGCACAGCTGGAATTTTCTCCATCTCTCCTTTCACCCACGCAAAATTTGAACGGGCTTTACCAACATTCACATCGATCACGAGCATGAGGTTTTTATCGAATCCGAGATCGGTGTTGTTCAAAAACTTCACCTGCAGAAGCAACACAATCGTGCCAATGATCATCACAGTAGAAAGCGTGAACTGAAATACGACTAACACTTTTCTGACGGAAAGATCGCCCGCTGTTCTGAGCTTCAGCCCTTTTAGTAGCGCCACCGGATTGAAACGTGAAAGCAACAATGCCGCATAGCCGCCAGATAGTAATCCGATCGCAACAATCAGCGCAACCGCTATGGCCCAGAACTGCAATGCCGCTGAGCTGAAAAATGAGAATTGTTTGTTTACAAAATTATTGAAAGGTGGAAGCAAAAGGTTAGCGATAATCACTGCCGCCAGAAAAGCAATGGCTGTTGTAATCAACGACTCCACCAGAAACTGCCGAATCAAATTTCCACGCACTGCACCGATTGTTTTGCGCACACCAATTTCCTTGATGCGACTGGATGCCCGTGCCGTTGTGAGATTGGTGTAGTTGATTCCTGCAATCAGCAAGACAAAGATCCCCACAAAAGAGAAGATCATTACATAAACAGAATTGCCTTGCGGGATGCTGTCGACATTTGAATTTCGGCCTCCATCAGCGATGCCTTCGGAATGTAAGTGAACATCTTTTAAAGCCTGTAAACTATAGGCTAATTTATAACCGGGCTCAAGTTCTGCATGCGAAAGAACAAGTTTGGTCATCTTGTTGGCAATCGATGGGATGTTTGATTGTGGTTTGATCAGCGCATAAACGGTATAGTTAGTAGAAGCCCAGTCGCTTTCGATATCCTGTCTGAAACCTTCTACATTGTCGTGGCTTGGTTCCGACATGATGCTTGTAAAATTGAAACTCGAATTGTGCGGGTGCTTTTTGAGGATACCGGTGATTTTCAACGGAGTTTGCATGTGACTGAATTGCAAATTCTTATTGACTACATCCAGGCGGTTGAAAATTCTCATCGCGAGATCTTCAGTAATAACAATAGAGTTGGGTTCTTTCAATGCAGTGGTCCTGTCGCCCTCGATGAGCGGGAAATCAAATATTTGGAGGAAATTTTTATCAACGATGGTAACGGTTTCCTGAACATTAACCGGGTTTTCAGGGTCAACCAGGTTTGCGCGGCCTGTGCGTTGAATGCGGGTTGTCATTTCTACTTCCGGAATGGCATTAGGCGATTCTTCTGCAAGCATATACCCTGCGGCTGCCACGACTGTTGCTCCGTTGTTGGGGTTACTTTCGTGTGTCACGACACGGTAAATCATGTCTGCATTTTTGTGTTGTCGGTCGAATGTGAGTTCATCGTGCACGTACAGACCAATCAACAAAAAGCAAACAATGCCAAAGGTGAGGCCGGTTACATTCAGTGTTGAATACAATTTATTTTTTAACAGGCTTCTCCAGCCCATGGTCATATAACTTCTGATCATACCGTTGTGAGTTATAGGTTGTACACTGGCGGAGCGGATGATGCCTGGCCTGAATAGAAATACTACATCTTTTAATAACAGGAGATTGGCGCGCGTTCGACCAAAACTGGTTACACGATTTTCATAAAGTTCCAGCAAATCACCCTCTATATCTGCGTGATATTCCGGTTTGCAGAACGCTTTTAGCAAGCGGAGTATTAAACGAGGTGGTTCCTTTTTCTTCATTCCTTTGATTGGAAATATCATTTTCGTGACCCAGTCAGCTAACAATCACTGTAACTTCAACACCAGCTTCGGCAATGCCTTCCACAGTTCTTCGCGCGTTTCTCTTGTGTAGTCGAGTGCCTTCTTTCCGTAGGCCGTAATTTCAAAAAAGAGTTTTGGCCGTCCGCGCCTGGCGTCTGTTGATTCGCCAGGTTTTGATTTAAGGAAGCCTTTTGATTCAAGTCTGCGCAAAGTCACCTGCAACGCCCCGATCGTAACTTCGCGATCGAGCCGTTGTTCTATTTCTTCTTTGATGGTTACACCATAAGCGTTGCCGTGCAGTACTCCTACTGTCAGCAGAACCACTTCTTCGAATTCACCGATCTGGATTTTTCTCATGATTAATACTATTACGTAGTAATAATAGACAAGGTTGGGGTATAATCCTATTTTGTAGTAATAATTATGTAGGATGTCTGAGGTTACAGTGTTTTGCTGAGCGGGATCGCGCCTGCCTGCCGGTAGGCAGGCAGGCGCGATCCCCGTAATCAGAGCTCCAACAGCAAAGCACGATTTCGTGTGGATCAACAGCGATTACTTACCTAAGTCAGCTCGCTTGGCGAATGTTTACTCAAGTCAACTTTATTAC
>DASTYM010000130.1:0-3485 GCA_035764995.1 Cyclobacteriaceae bacterium
GTTATTGCCTTATCAATCGGTTTTGTTTCACCATATCCTTTTGCAGTTAAACGAGAGGATTCAACTCCAACCTTAATCAAGTACTGAACAACAGCCTCGGCACGCCCTTGTGACAACATAAGATTATAATCTTCAGCACCCTCGTCATCTGTATGTCCTGCAATCTCCAGCGAAATCGTAGGATTGGCTTCAATAAATTCAACAATCTTATCAAGAGAACCAGAAGACTCTGGCTTCAGAATTGTCTGACCAAAGTAGAAGTATACGTTTTCAATGACCACATTAAGCCCAACTTCAATGGGAATCAGATGGTAGTCCTTTTTTACAACTCGTTTTCCTTCATGGGTTAGCCAGATGGTATCGGTAAGACTTAAATATCCTGTCGATAAGATGTCAATAATGTACCAACCTGGTTTTGACACTACTTCCCTGTATTTGCCATCATGAATGACCTGAACATCCTCCTTGATAATGTCGGAGTTAAAGAAAAGGTCCAGCTCGGCTTCAATCGGCTTCTTTGTCTTGGCATCTAACACATTGCCTTCAAGTGTCAGCACATATTCCACGGCAGTATCGCCAGTGATATTCGGAATGGTGTTCATTAAGTCGTTTGCTGATGCAGCACTACAAATCAATAGTGCGAAGCACCATAGAAGAGGGTATTTCATGGGTGGTTGTTTGTAAAAAGTCAGGGGGAAGCCCAAATCTAAAAATTTTGCGGTGAAGTTACTCGATGGATGACTCCTTAAATTTTCGTTGAAAGAGTTAACTGTCAACTCATCGAATGTTAAGATGAAGGAATTTTCAAATCATTTACGTATAAATGTAAGTGTATCAAAAAGATATAAACGGAAACCCGAATTACTGGTTCAGAGAGTATAATTTTGAAATGAATCAGAAAAATTATCCAAAGAAACCTACACCTCTGGCCATCAGACCGGCCAAAAGCGGAATAATCAGAAGCAAGAGCAGTTCCATACGAAGCATCCAAAAAATTATGGCTGGAACTTTCACAACCTCGTTTTGATCGCCTCTGTTCCTGATAAAGAAAATGGTCGGATAAATGGATAATAAACCAATAAGGGCGAAGCAGGTTATTTTGAGATGGAAAATCCAATTTTTACTATAATAAATAGATGGTTTTCCAACCCCACTAAACCATAGCATGAGGCCAGCCGCGAGCAAGGTTAATGCAGCCAGGCCATAAATGGCATCAATCCTCGACAGCCTTTTAATTTCACTTCGTGTTACTTCCTTTTTTAGGAGAAGATGTTCGGATACCAAAGATCCCGCAATTGCAAAAATGCTGATGAAGTGAATATATCGTAAAAGGATTTCTGTTGTCATAGCGCTGGATTTCTCTCAGGCAAGATATAAAATTCACATCGAGTCACCCATTGGTTATTCGTGTCTTAATGACTTAACAGGATTTGCTCTTGCAGCCTTGAATGTTTCAAAACCGACCGTTAATAAAGTGACCAACGCAATTAGCAGGAGAGACCCGGCAAATATCCATGGCGATAAAGGAGTTTGGTAGACAAAACGCTCCAGCCACTTCGATGTAAGTAAATAAGTAACAGGTATTGCAATTACTGAAGAGATTAGCAATAGTTTGCCAAACACACTTAAAAGCAAAATAACGATTTGTCCACTGCTGCTTCCCAGAGCCTTGCGTATTCCAATTTCCCGCGTGCGTTGTTGTGCCATGAAAGATGCTAATCCATACAATCCTATGCACGTAATAATAATGGCAAGTGCCGAAAATTTTTCTGTCAAACCTGAAATTTTGGTTTCATTCTCATACATACGACCAAATTCATCGTCAATAAACCAATAGTCGAAGCCGAAACCTGGAAATATCTTTTTCCAATTTTGTTCGAGGGACCTGATTTTTTCTCCCATGTCTTTTGCATCCAGCCGAACGTGGATGATTCGATCATAAAAGTGTGGCCGCCCTGAAATACCAAGGGGATCAATTTTGTGACTCATGGATTTATAAGGAAAATCTTCCACCACGCCAATGACTTTTCCATACACTGGTTTCTGAGTTGAATCTGGCCCACCGTAATAGCTATGAGCAGGCCTTGTTACGGAGAGATTCAGCGCTTCTTCAGGCGTTAGCTTCAGGGCTTTTACGGCTGATTCATTTAATAAGATTGCGGTTGAATCGGATACGTTCTGTGGGTCAAAATCGCGACCTGCAATAATTTTTAACCCAAATGTTTTTGGAAAATCATAATCACCGTTGAGTTGAAACCATTCAAACTTTTCTTCCTGCACTTCCGGAAATTGGAATTGCATATTAATCGGTCCGAAGTAATCCAATCGAGGCAAATGATTGGCCAATGTCATGGCTTGAATTTGCGGATCAGCCAGTACCATATTTTTGTAGGTGTTGTACTGCATGTCCGTGGCTTGCCCTTGCCCAAAACCACCATACCGAATTGAGACCACTTGCTGCCCGGCCTCATTCAATTTGGAATTGCGCATCAGATCCATCTGCCGAACAAGGATGACACTTCCTATCAATAATATAACGGCCACGGTGAATTGTGTACCAATCAAAAATTGCCGAAACAAATTGGAGCCCTTCCTGAATGCAAATTTCCCTTTCAAAACATTGGCAGGTTCGAAACCCGAAATGAAAATAGCCGGATAACTTCCGCCTAGCACCGTTACAAAAGCCACTACTGCAGCGATGATCCCCAGCATGCCAGGCTCAAACAGGTGTCGGATTTCAAAAGTTTTTTCTGCAAGCCCGTTGAATTGTGGTAGAAATAGGATCACTAACCCCACAGCCACCATCACAGAAATCATGACGAGGATGAAAGACTCCAGCATGAATTGGAAAAACAATTGTACCCGTTGACTGCCAAAAGTCTTTCTCAATCCAATTTCTTTTGCCCTTGTAACGGACTTGGCAACGGCAAGATTGATGTAGTTAATACTCGCCATCACCAGAATCAAAATAGCAATCGTAATAAAAATGTACATGTAATTCTTGTCTGCCGACTTATGATAAACCGACCAGTCAATCTCTTTATCAAAATGTACATCGGTGAGATTGCGAATGATCGGTTTGAACTTCAGATCAAGCTTCAGGCGTTCAATAATTTCGTTTGCGCGCTTTTGCAATGCTTCCTGAATGATGGGAATCTGTTCAGGGTTATCACATGTGAAGTATGATTGGCTCCACCAACCATTTTGACCTTCGCCCATGTATTCGTTGAGCGACTTTTCCAGATCATTGAGGTATGGTTTTAAAGCGTAGATGTTTCCAATGTATTGTGGCGCAATGTGTGAGTTGGACGGGAAGTCTTGATAAACGCCTTTTATAATCATCTCAACCTTTTTATTGTCAGTCATATCGCCATGAGAAACACCGATTGTTTTGTTAAGCGGATCTTCATTACCAAAAAGTTTATATGCAGCTGTTTCAGAAAGTATAATGTTATTAGGCTCTTTAAGTGCCGTGGCGTCATCAC
>DASTYM010000131.1:0-5398 GCA_035764995.1 Cyclobacteriaceae bacterium
TGGCTATTTACTCTACGGTGCCCTCTTTGCTGCCGTTGGTTCGGCCGTTGATTCAATACAAGAATCGCAGCAGTTTCAATTCCCGATAACCGTACCGTTGCTCATTGGCTACATGAGTTTATTCTTTGTCATCTTGCGCGAACCGCATGGAACTTTGAGTTTTTGGTTATCGATGATCCCTTTAACATCACCAGTAGCCATGATCGGAAGAATTGCCTATGACGTGCCAACATGGGAGTTACTTCTTTCGATGGCGTTGCTGGTGGCCGGTTTCTTATGTACGATCTGGATTGCAGGCCGCATTTATCGTGTTGGAATATTGATGACCGGAACAAAAGTGAGTTGGAAGGTGCTGGCAAAATGGTTTATGATCAAGAACTAATACAGGTTTAGCTAATAATCCAAAACCGGGTCAAGCCTGAGGCGGGATCCGGTTTTTTTATTTACTTTCACCACGCTTGCGCCTGAAGCTTCAGCGCAGGCACATGTCATGGCGCGTAAATCTTCGGCACCTACCATTGATTTCTATCAAAACAATTCCAAAATCAAGTGGATCGTTGTTATTATTTCCACGCTCATCAGCATTGGTTCTCTTTACTACACCAATATATTAGTAGGTCAGTTAAAAGAGCGGGAGAAAGATCAGGTATTGTTGTTTGCAAAGGCAATTGAATATACCATCAATGAAGATTTAACGACCAACATCGTTTTTGTATCCGAAGAAATTATTTTTAAAGGCAACTCCATTCCAACGATTCTGGTAGATGAAAAAGGAACGATCCTGAATTCCAGAAATATCAAAATCGATTCAACCAAAAATCAGGCATACATTGATCAGCAAATTCAGGAGGAAATAAAATCAATGGCCGAAACCTATGAACCTATCACAATCCTGTTAAAGGATAACGGTGAAGTCTTTGGTACGCAAAAATTATATTACAAAAATTCCTCCCTGCTCACACAGATTAATGCCTACCCATACATCCAGCTTTCGGTCATCGCCATTTTTGGTTTTATCTCGTACCTCGCTTTCACGTATTCAAAAGCAGCGGAACAAAATCGCGTCTGGGTAGGACTGGCAAAGGAAACTGCGCATCAGTTGGGCACACCGCTTTCTTCCCTGCTGGCATGGATTGAAGTACTGCGCGATGATCCTGATTTGAAGAACAAAGAAATTGTTGCCGAACTCGAAAAAGATACCCGCAAACTCACCATTGTTACCGAACGCTTTTCCAGCATCGGATCAACTCCGGTATTGCGGCAGGAAAATGTGGTGGGCCTCATCAACAATGTTATTCATTACTTACGCCCCCGGGTTTCGTCCCGCGTGAAAATTGATGTGTTCACGCTCTCCGAAAATATACAGGTGATGGTCCACCCGCCCCTGTTCGAATGGGTCGTTGAAAATCTTTGCAAAAATGCCGTAGATGCCATCGGTGGTTCAGGTACCATCGCTATCAAGATTTTAAGAGGCAGCGACAAAAAAGTTTTCATCGATATTTCCGATACCGGCAAAGGTATTCCCCGCTCCAAAATCTCCATGGTTTTCAGACCGGGATTCACGACCAAAAAAAGAGGTTGGGGCCTCGGCTTAACGCTGGCCAAACGAATTATCGAATCTTACCACAACGGGAAAATTTTCGTGAAGTCTTCCGAAGAAAATCAGGGAACTACCTTCCGGATTGCATTGAATACAGTATCTTAAAAAAAGGCCCTCCCGGGGCATTTTTCTAACAAAATCTTCTCCCAATCTGCATTGGGATTTGAGGGATAAAACAGTAGTTTTGCGCACGAATTTTAAGCTCTTTCAACCAGAGCTTCCTTACATTAAACCACATAAATCACAGTCACAAATGGCGAATATTGGAAAGATCACACAGGTTATCGGCCCCGTAGTAGACGTGGCGTTTGATACCCCAGGATCAAAGCTCCCGAACATTCTTGATTCACTCGAAGTTACCAAAGGCGATGGCACTAAAATCGTTTTAGAGTGCCAGCAGCACTTAGGCGAAGACCGTGTTCGCACGATCGCCATGGACGGTTCTGAAGGTCTTGTAAGAGGCATGAAAGTAACCGATATGGGAACGCCTATTTCCATGCCGATTGGCGAGGATATTAAAGGACGTCTTTTCAACGTAATCGGTGATGCTATTGACGGCATCAAACAACCAAAAGGTGCACAACGCCTTCCGATCCACCGCCAGGCTCCCACTTATGAAAATCTTTCTACTTCTACAGAAGTATTATATACCGGTATTAAAGTTATTGATTTGATCGAGCCTTACGCAAAGGGTGGTAAGATCGGATTGTTCGGTGGTGCTGGTGTAGGTAAAACCGTATTGATCCAGGAATTGATCAATAACATTGCGAAAGCATATTCTGGTCTTTCAGTATTTGCTGGTGTAGGTGAGCGTACCCGTGAAGGAAACGACTTGTTGCGTGAAATGATTGAAGCAGGTATCGTGGATTACGGTCCTGAGTTCATGAAGTCACTGCATGCTGGTGGATGGGATCTTGCAACTGTTGATCAGGATAAATTGAAAGATTCAAAAGCAACCTTCGTGTTCGGTCAGATGAACGAGCCTCCTGGTGCGCGTGCACGTGTGGCACTTTCTGGTTTGACTGTGGCGGAATATTTCCGTGATGGTGACGGACAAGGTAAAGGACGTGATATTCTTTTCTTCGTAGATAACATCTTCCGCTTCACACAAGCTGGTTCTGAAGTATCGGCTCTTTTAGGTCGTATGCCTTCAGCGGTAGGATACCAGCCTACGTTGGCTACTGAAATGGGTACAATGCAAGAGCGTATTACTTCAACAAAGAACGGTTCAATCACTTCGGTACAGGCCGTTTACGTACCTGCCGATGACTTGACTGACCCTGCTCCTGCTACAACATTTGCACACTTGGACGCTACAACGGTATTGAGCCGTAAGATCTCCGAGCTTGGTATCTACCCTGCGGTAGATCCATTGGATTCTACTTCACGTATTCTCCGTGCTGATATCGTAGGCGAAGAGCACTACAATTGCGCACAGCGTGTGAAGAGCATCCTCCAACGTTACAAAGAATTACAAGACATCATCGCCATCCTTGGTATGGATGAATTGTCTGACGAAGATAAATTGGTTGTACATCGTGCAAGACGCGTACAGCGTTTCTTATCTCAGCCGTTCCACGTTGCTGAAGCCTTTACAGGCTTGAAAGGTGTGTTGGTTGATATCAAAGAAACCATCCGCGACTTCAACGCCATTATGGATGGTCAGTACGATCACCTTCCTGAAATGGCCTTCAACCTGGTAGGTAACATGGCCCAGGCCGTTGAGAAGGGTGAGAAAATGATGGCAGAAGCAAAAGGATAATCAATTTGAAAATGTGTCAATTTGCCCCGAATGTTTTCGGGGTGAAAATTTTCAAATTGACTAATCTTCAAATTTTCAAATTTGAACTATGCACTTAGAAATACTTACACCAGAAAAGAAAATATTTGAAGGAGATGTAACCATCGCCACCTTCCCGGGTGCTGATGGCTCCTTCCAGATTATGGAACATCACGCGCCACTCATCAGCTTGTTGAAAGAGGGTGTTGTTGAATACAAATCGAAGGAAGCTTCTCAGAACGTAACAATTACAGGAGGTGTGGTAGAAGTGCTGAACAACAAAGTCATTCTGTTGGCTGATGGTGTGAAATAATTTTATTTTATATGTAGAGACGCAAGATCTTGCGTCTCTACCAACCCTACTAACAAAAAAATCCTGACGGTACCGTCAGGATTTTTTTATACCTGAATTCCTGCTTAGTTATTATTGATCAACCAACGCACGAGGAAGAACAATCCAACCAACAACGCAACTGATCCAATAATCGTAAGCGCATCACCACCGATAATCAACAGCACAATACCAATCACGCCAAAAATCGCTGCCAGTTTCACATCGCCAGGCATGGCTTTCGTTGCCTTGCCTTCCTTGATGTCCTTTTTGCTTTCTTTAACATACTGCTTCACTCCTTTCTTCAACTCCTTCCGTTCCTCCTTACTCATCGATTCAATCTTTGCAATCGCCTCTTCCTTTGTCAGGGTTACAGAAGTGGTCGATGCAGGCTTTGCAAGTACTGGCTCATTTTCGTTTGTACTCGATGTTAGTGCACTTTCATCAATTGCCAATACAGATTCTTGAACAGGTTGTTCAGCAACGACAACAGTCTTCTCGGCTGACGTCTTTTTCTTTGCGTTATAATCGTAATGGTCAAAGTAATAGGTATACTTTGGAGTTGAGCATGCTGCCAGCACAATGGCACCAAGTAAAACGAGGCTATATTTTTTCATGGGATAATGGTTTTAGTTTTTTGGTTCAGTCTTCCTGAATTTACTAAGAATTCGGTTAAAAAACCTCTTCTCAAACTCCCAGAAAAACCTGAACTGACCAAACACAAATCCATACGCCAAAAGCAAAATATTGTAGATGGGCAGTATAAGAACGTAGTACGTAATGTTGGCCCATAGAGGCTTTTCACCGTTTGGGTACCAATATTCAAACAATGGCCTCTTAATAAGCAAAACAGTAGTGCCTGTGCAGGCAAAAACTACCAGAATAATAATCACCTGCAGAGTGCTTTGCAGTTTCCATCGTTGTTGAAGTTTATCAATCCATTTTGCCATAGAATCAATCCAGATTTGAAAAATACTTCCAGAATCCGTCATCCGGAAGTGGAGCCTCAACTTTCATCATCTCTTTTTTTACCGGGTGAACAAATTCGAGCCTTCTGGCATGGAGGCTGATACTTCGCCCATCGTTACTGGGGTGCTCATAGCCATATTTTACATCACCCCGAATGGGACAACCCATGGACGCCAGTTGAGCGCGTATTTGATGTGGCCGTCCAGTAACGGGGGTGACTTCCAAAAGCCAATGTGATTGTGCCGCCCCGATAACTTTATAACTTAACTCCGACCGCAATGCACCTGATGTTTCCTTTGTAAAGGAAGTGGTCTTATTTTTCTTTTCGTCTTTCAACAACCAATGAACGAGTGTGTCTTGATCCTTCCGAGGCTTGTTCCTGACAAGGGCCCAATACGTTTTTTTTGTTTCTTTATCGCGGAACAACGCGTTCATCCTTTCCAGGGATTTGGATGTTCTGGCCAACACGACAACACCACTCACCGGCCGATCTAACCGATGAACAACACCCAAAAAAACTTCTCCGGGTTTCTGATATTTCTCTTTAATGTATTGTTTACAAAGTTCGACCAACGGAGTATCGCCAGTACGGTCACCCTGAACTAGAATGCCAGTTGATTTATTAACAATCAATAGATGGTTATCTTCAAATAATACTGAAAACGGAACTGGCATAAATTTATAAACTAACCTTAATGAAAAAATAAATTATAATCTC
>DASTYM010000132.1:0-17362 GCA_035764995.1 Cyclobacteriaceae bacterium
CACGCTCGTAACAGAATAATCTGTAATTTTTGCAGTGGCCTCAGCTTCGTTTAATACATGTGAATTTTTGTACTTGTATCCGTCTGCTTCGGTTAAAAACTTCTCAGACCGGACCTCTTCACCATCCTTTTCAAAAATAAATTCAATGATCGGCTGCGCAGCCGGCTTCATTTGCTCGGGTATTGTGTTACCAATCTTGTATGCACGAAAATCAATAAAGGGAAGGTGACGTACCGCATAAATTCCCAGAAAAAAACTTATGGCTGTTACAATGCCAATCACCGCATTACCTTCCATCGTTCGAAGGATTGGGTCGTAACGCTTTCTATACCAAAACAAGTGCAGAACAAAAACCATCAGGACCACATCCTTATAAAAGGACTGCCATGGTGTAAGCTTGATAGCGTCACCAAAACAACCGCAATCGGTCACCTTGTTAAAGTAAGCTGAATAGAAAGTAAGGAACGTAAAGAAGATCAAAAGACCAAGCAACACTTTCGTTGCCTGATTCATGCGGTAGTTGATCAGGACAGCAACGCCCAGAACAATCTCCAACACGATCAGTACCATTCCAATCTCAAGCGCATACGGAATAAAAAATTCAAAAAAATGCCCGAAGTCCGTAGCGAAGACTTCGAAATATTCTTCAAGCTTAATTTTGGTACCAATCGGGTCATTCAGTTTAATGAGTCCCGAAAAAATGAATAACCCTCCTACAAAAAATCTTGAGAATTGATCGATTATTTTTCTTAGCATAGGTCCACTGTCCACGGTCCACAGTCCACAGTCGACTGTACCCGGTTATTTAGTTATAGTTTTTTTCTTAACGCCTGAATTCTCTTTACGAGATTATCCGCCAAATCGTAGATTGTTTTAAAATCCTCATCAGAGATAATTCTTCTTTTCTTTGCGATGTACAAACAACCAACAACCTCAATACCAGAACGAATCGCGTATCCGAGAAATTTACTGAATTCAGGATTTGATTGACCCGTTGACCCCTCCGCGATATTCAATGATACCGAATCTGCTGACCGTTTTATCTGCGCAGTTAGCACATACAACTCTTCTTTGGGAAATTTTAATGAAACATTATGAACAAGTCCTGTTAACTCGATCGAATCCTTCCACACTTCAAGTTTCTCAAACTTAAATGCCATCATATACTATTTAACCGTGGACTGTCGGCTGTTGTCCGTGGACAGAAGAATAAGCGCAAACACCGCATAATTAATCATGTCCTGATAATTCGCTTTCACACCTTCGCTTACAAGGGTTTTACCCTGGTTATCTTCAATTTGTTTCACTCTTAACAATTTCATAAGGATTATGTCGGTGATGGAGCTTACACGCATGTCGCGCCAGGCTTCGCCATAATCGTGATTTTTATCCAGTTGCAACGAAAAGGTCTCTCCTACCGACTTATCATAGAGCGGCTCAAGTTCCTCGAATGACATCTCTGTTTTTTGAGAATCGGCCAGTTCCAGCTGAATCAGTGCGATCACACAATAATTAATAATCCCCACAAATTCATCTGAAATAGGGTCGCCAATTTTCTGTACCCCTTTATCCTGAATGCTGCGGATGCGCTGCGCCTTGATAAAAATCTGATCGGTAATGGAAGGTAGTCGTAAAATTCTCCAGGCCGTTCCATAATCACGGGTTTTCTTGGCGAACAGTGCCTTACAATTACTGATTACCTGCTTATATTCGATGGCGGTTTTCTCAATCAAGATGCTGTGGTTTTTGAAACGTAAACATAAGTCCAATTTTATAATCTGTGAAATCCAACAGTCATTTATATAACCCGTCCAAAACACTCAATCTTCGCGGAAAGTTGCTTGATTTAAGTACCCCTCACATCATGGGCATCTTAAATGTAACGCCCGACAGTTTCTTTGATGGCAATCGATATGTGACCGAAGATGCTATTCTCGGGCAAACTGAAAAAGTGCTTTCAGCAGGTGCCACGTTTATTGATATCGGAGGTTACTCATCGCGACCAGGAGCAGAAGATATTTCAGAAGCTGAGGAAATCAGGCGGGCTGTTGGTGCTGTAAAACTGATTATTAAAAAATTCCCTACAGCAATCCTTTCGATTGACTCATTCCGATCGGAAGTTGCCCGCCAGGCTATTCTTGAAGGAGCCAGCATAATCAACGACATCTCGGCAGGTGAACAAGATCAACAGATGTTTGCTACCGTGGCCAAACTCAGAGTTCCTTACATCATCATGCACATGCGCGGAACTCCACAAACAATGAAGACTTTAACCGAATATGAAAACCTGGTAAAAGAAGTCACTGCCTTTCTACAGGAAAAAATCAGAACACTGGAAAGTTTAGAAATAAAGGATGTAATTATTGACCCCGGTTTCGGATTTGCAAAAACCATTGAACAAAATTTTCAATTACTGGAGCACCTCAATTATTTTAATATACTGGATAGACCCATGATTGCCGGCATTTCGCGTAAATCAATGATTTGGAAAACACTGGGGATAAAACCGGAAGATGCACTAAACGGAACAACGGCCCTGAATATGACAGCCCTCATGAAAGGTGCAACAATTTTGCGCGTTCATGATGTTAAAGAGGCAATGGAGGTCGTTAGATTATATAAAAAGCTTAAGGAGTAACCGGCAACCGGTAACTGGCAACCATTTTGTAACTTTACTGCGCATGATTTTTCTTTTTAAGATTGGTTTTTTAAACGTTACATGGGTTGATCTGATCGATATCGCGATCGTGAGCATTCTGCTGTACCAGGTTTATAAACTTATTCGGGGAAGTATTGCAGTTAATATTTTTCTGGGCATCCTGGCTTTATACCTGATCTATCTGATTGTTCGTGCAGCACAGATGGAGTTGCTCGCCACCATTCTCGGGCAGTTTATGGGTGTTGGCGTGTTGGCTATCATTATTCTCTTTCAACCGGAGATTCGCAAGTTCCTTCTCGTGATCGGGCGGAGTACTGAATTCCGTGAAAACTTTTTCAAAAATCTTTCGAATTGGCGACATCAGTATCATGATGAGTTTGATGTACACCAGGTGATTGAAGCGGCTAAAAATTTAAAGGCTACGAAGACCGGGGCATTAATTGTTTTTTCGCAGGATACGGAATTACGATTCTACATCGAAACAGGCGATGCGCTGGACGCTGAAGTTACAAAAGGTTTACTTATCTCAATTTTTAATAAAAACAGTCCGCTTCACGATGGAGCAGTAATTATCTACAAGGGCCGCATCAAGGCAGCACGCTGTGTTTTGCCGGTGAGTGAAAATGACAACCTTCCTGCTCACTATGGTCTGCGCCACCGTTCGGCCATTGGCATGTCAGAGAACACCGACACGCTCGTGATGGCCATTTCTGAAGAAACAGGCCGCTTAATTCTTGCGCGCAACGGAAAATATCTGCGTGGTCTTAAGCTAAAGCAGGTTGAAAAGAAAATTCTCGAGTATCTCCACAACGAAGAGCCTGTGAACTGGGAAGATATCCCCGATGAGGAAACGGAGGAGGCAAGGGTCTAAGCTGAATTTGGTAACAATTTCTTAACATTCTTCGTATCTTTATGTAAACAAACGCAGGAGGTACATAGATGGGGAAACTAAAGCAAGCTAGTCCGGTCAAGTTTTACTTTGCTAAATACTTTTTTCTTGGCTTCGGGTTATTACAATGGACTGTAGCCTTGGTTTTATTCTTGCGTTTTGAGAGTACATCAAAAAACACTTCAGCTTCATTCATCTTTCTTTGCCTCGGTTCAGTACTGATGGTAATTTTCTTCTATTTGAATAGCAGCATGAGGCGTGTAGCTGTTGGCAAAAACAGGATTGTTGTCATTGAAGGAAGAAAAAATTTACGTGTAGAATGGCCGGAAGTGAAATCGATTAACCTCATCCCAATTTTCAATCTTTATAAACTTCGATTAAAGTCACGAAGAAATCCTATTTATTTCTTCCCGTCAAAAAATATTGAACCTGCGTATGACCTTCTTGCCACCGATACTTCAAAAATGGGTGACATTGTAAGTAAACGAAAAAAAGAATTCGGGATTTAGTTCTTATTTCAGGACTCCCAGCTCCTTACCTACTTCTGTAAATGCCTGGATTGCTTTATCCAGGTGATGCTTGTCATGACCCGCAGATAATTGAACACGGATTCTAGCCTTTCCTTTCGCCACAACAGGGAAGAAAAACCCGATCACATAAATTCCTTTTTCCAGTAATTTCTCTGCAAACTTTTGTGCGAGCGGAGCTTCATACAACATAATAGGAACAATCGGATGCACCCCTGGCTTAATGTCAAAACCAGCCTTGGTCATTTCGCTTCTGAAATATTTTGTGTTCTGTTCCAGCTTGTCGCGTAAGGCCGTTGTTTCAGAAAGCATATTGAACACTTCGATTGAAGCTCCAACAATGGATGGAGCCAGTGTGTTTGAGAATAAGTAAGGTCGTGATCGCTGACGAAGCATTTCGATTATTTCTTTCCTTCCGGATGTAAAACCACCCGAAGCGCCACCAAGCGCCTTGCCAAGCGTTCCGGTAATAATATCAACCTGGCCAATGACTCCGCAATATTCAG
Source organism: Cyclobacteriaceae bacterium (assembly GCA_035764995.1). Classification (GTDB taxonomy): domain Bacteria; phylum Bacteroidota; class Bacteroidia; order Cytophagales; family Cyclobacteriaceae; genus UBA2336. Next base: position 4,582 of record DASTYM010000132.1, read on the forward strand.
GAACACCTCGACCTGTTTTACCAATGAAGCCTGTTGCGTGACATTCGTCTGTCATGACCAGCGCTTCATACTTGTCAGCCAAGTCACAAATTTTATCCAGTTGAGCAATGGTGCCATCCATTGAAAAAGCACCATCAGTTACGATCATGATCTGATTGGCTCCCGCTTGTTTAGCATCCTGAAGTTGTTTTTCAAGGTCAGCCATATCGTTATTTTTATAACGGTAACGCATGGCTTTACAAAGACGAACACCATCGATGATGGATGCGTGGTTTAATTCATCTGATATAATGGCGTCTTTTTCACCGAGCAGTGGTTCAAACACTCCGCCATTTGCATCGAATGCGGCCGCGTACAAGATCGTATCTTCTGTACCAAGAAATTCAGAAATCTTCTTTTCCAATTCTTTGTGGATATCCTGTGTTCCGCAAATGAAACGCACGGATGACATTCCAAAACCGTGTGAATCAATGGCTCGCTTCGAAGCCTCGATCACCCGCGGATGCGAAGACAATCCCAAATAGTTATTCGCGCAAAAATTGATTACTTCACCGCTTGAGGTTGTTTTAATATCTGCTCCTTGCGGTGTAGTAATAATTCTTTCCTTTTTGTAAAGGCCTGTTTCACGGATGGATTCAAGTTCTTGCTGAAGTACGGGTTGTAATTTCTTATACATAATTATTTCTTTTGCGGTTCTTGTAAGGGATATTTTCTGCGAATGGGGTTAATCAGATAGAGTTTTTGCGATGTAAAGCTGCTAGGATGAATTTGACCAAATTCCGCTTCCCACTCAGCCCAACGTGCTGGTTCTGCATTTCTAAAAGCTGATGCGTCAATTTTTTTACTGATCAAATATTCCTCAAAATTCACGGCTCAAAGGTAATCAGGATTTGCGATTTAAGGATTAAGGGGATTTGCCCTCCGGTATAAATTATTTGAGACAAATTACGAATCCTGAAAATCCGTTAATCCAAAAAATCCTGATTAACTTTCGCCCGATGAAGCAGCACAAAATACTAGTTATAGGAGCAGGTGGCCAGTTAGGATCGGAGCTCACGCAGGGGCTTTGGAACCTGTACGGAAAAGAAAATGTAATTGCCACGGATATTAAAGATCCACAGGGCATTCTCTCGCAAGGGAATTTCGAAATACTGGACGTGCTGAAGCAAAAGCATCTATTTGAGTTTGTCCAGAAAAATAAAATTACCCAAATCTATCATTTAGCGGCTGTGCTTTCGGCAACCGGAGAAAAGAATCCCAAATTTGCCTGGCATCTGAACATGGACGGACTCGTTCACGTACTGGACGCTGCCGTGGAGTACAAACTTGATAAAGTCTATTGGCCGAGTTCTATCGCTGCGTTTGGACCCACAACTCCGAAGCAGAACACGCCTCAGGATACGATCATGGACCCCACCACCATTTACGGAATCAGTAAGCAGGCAGGTGAACGGTGGTGCGAGTGGTATCACCGAAAAATGGGCGTTGATGTCAGAAGTTTGAGATATCCCGGATTGATCGGTTACAAAACCAAACCCGGTGGCGGAACAACAGATTACGCAGTTGACATTTACTTCAAGGCGCTGACAGATAAAAAATTTGAATGTTTCCTGAAACCTGATACGTACCTTCCAATGATGTACATGGATGATGCCGTGAAAGCAACATTGGATTTAATGGAAGCACCGACTGAAAAAGTTAAGATTCGCTCAAGCTACAATATTTCATCGATGAGTTTTTGCCCTGCAGAAATTGCAGCTGAGATCAAGAAACACATTCCCGATTTTTCAATCACCTACAGTCCCGACTTCAGACAGGCTATTGCTGACAGCTGGCCGAAATCAATTGATGATACTGCTGCCAGAAGAGACTGGGGCTGGAATCACTCGTTCGGTTTGAAAGAGATGACAGACGAAATTCTTGAGCACTTACCCACTCTTCTTTCGCAAGAAGCTTAGCGAAAAAGCATTCCAGAAAGTTTATGCGGTGTTTAACGAATAATAATCTTCACCATGTCATTGAATGAGGGTGAAGAGTATTTAAGAAAGTAAATACCCGGCTTAACTTCCTCACTAAACGGAAGGCTTGATTCGGTACCTGAAACAGTTCCGCTTTGAATTTCCTTTCCTAGCTTATCAAGCAAAAGTATCTTATCGCCCGGGGTGTACTCAAAATTAATTCGGTACTTCGTTTCCTGGCCATTAGACGGGTTAGGGAAAACTGAAAATCGTTTCTTATCCGAAAGAGTTGCAAACACCACGTGGAAAGTTTCAGAGCTTCCATCCAGATCCACCGCTCTGAGCCTGTAATAATTGTGTCCAACGAGCGGATTTTCATCCACCCATGAATATTTCTGCAATGAATTCGTGTTATACCCTGCTCCCTTTACTTCGCCAATGGCAGAAAATTTACCATCAGTTCCTGCTCTTTGAATTTCAAAATAGTCGAAGTTATCTTCCTTTTCAGTAGCCCATTCAAGCAAGGTGGTATTCTCTGGTTCCGGGATTGAGGCTTTGAAATAAAGTAATTCAATTGGAAGAGCGAATTGGCCCGCATTATTTATAAAATCTATGAGACTACCAGGTGCGTTATCCGCAAAGGGACCAGAATTGTCGGCAGCAGTTTCGGCAGCAGTATTCCCTGAAACGCCACCAATGGGCCAAAATTCTCCAGTTCCAGCATAAGTATCTTGGCCGCTGGAGCTAAATGTTGCAGTGCCTGTAACAATCAAAATACCCCCATTATTAAGGTCGATTTTATTAGTCGCACTAAAATTTCCCAGAACGATTAAAACACCACCTGTCGGAATAACCAAATTCATTGCTTTATTAGCGAGAGTCATATCTCCATACACTACCAAAGTGTCATTCACAGTAAAATCATAGGTGTCATAGCTGCCTCCCAAAAAACTCATTGTTACATTGGCTCCGAAGCTGCCAACATTGATATACCCGTTTATATTATAATCTTGTGCGACAGCTGGAATGCCATTAAATGTGGGGGCAGAATTGTCAGTCCAAGAACTGTTATTGGTCCAATTGCCGGTATAATTGTTTTTTGTTGATTCCTGAGCCGAGGATACCAAAGCTGCAAAAACTGAACAACCAAAAACTAAAAGGGAAAAGAGTAAAGTAGACACTCTTAGGTCTGGAGAGACGCAAACTTTCATGACTTAAACAATTAAAGCCTTCTAAAACAATAAATTAGACACAATTATAGGTATTAACCCTCAAAAGTAACCATTAAAATGTAGTTACCGCAACAAGGTTCTTGCCAGAACTGGCCTATGTCATAAATGTTGCGAAAATGAAATAAAATAACCTATAAACCCATTTGGTTCTCCATCCTCAATACCAAATTAAGAATTGGCTTTTTCAAATTGGGAAATGACTATTTTGAGGCTGAATTCCTAATGAAACAACTTCAAAAATTAGCAGGTGAAACAGTTCTATACGGACTTGGCAGCATCGTTCCCCGCTTCCTCAATTTCCTTTTAGTACCTCTTCATACCGGAGTTTTTAATCCTGAAGAGTATGGCGTTATCACCAAGCTGTTTGCCTATGTAGCCGTGGTCAATATCATTTTCATGTTTGGGATGGAAACGGCTTACTTCCGATTTGCCACCAAACCTGGAGCTGACGAAAAGAGAATTTTTAACCTGTCGCAATCAGTAGTAATAGCCATCAGTATATTACTCTCACTCCTTTTTATTTTGCTTGCCAATCCAATAGCTGTAGCATTAGATGTACCCGGTAACGAAAATCTGATCATTTGGCTGGCTGTGATTATGTTCATGGATGCTGTCGCGGCAATTCCATTTGCACGTCTTCGGTTGCAAAAAAAAGCCATGCAGTTTGCAGCGGGTAAGCTGATCAACGTTTTTATTTTAGTTGGACTGAATGTTTATTTTCTTAAGCTTTACTATACTCCATCGCTCGGTGTCGAGTTTGTGGTGCTGGCAACCCTTGCATCAAATCTCTTTTACCTGATTTTCTTCGCACGAACTTTATTTTCATGGCGCCCGGTATTTGATCGGGAAATTTCGCCAGCCATGTTTAGTTATGCCTATCCCGTTATGATTACCGGGCTGGCGGGGATGACCAATGAAATGTTCTCCAGGCTAACGCTTGAATGGTGGTTGCCTGAAAATTTTTATCCGGGTCAAAGCTCAGAATATGCGCTGGGGATTTTCGGTGCCTGTTACAAATTTGGCATGCTCATGAGTCTTACTGTAACTGCTTTCCGGTATGCTGCTGAGCCGTTCTTTTTTTCAAACGCATCCGATAAAAGTTCACCTCAACTTTTTGCCAAGGTTAATCATTATTTCATCATCGCAGGTTGTGTGGTCTTTCTGGGCGTAGGAATCAATTTAGATATACTCAAATATTTTTTCCTGACAAATCCTGCTTACTGGGAAGGCTTAACGATTGTTCCAATCTTATTACTGGGGTATTTATTTTTGGGCGCCTATTACAATTTTAGTATCTGGTTTAAGCTTACTGACAGAACACATTACGGAACCATGATTACAGTAGGAGGAGCCCTGATAACCATTGCATCAAACTTTTTATTGATTCCGGTTTTTGGCTACTGGGGCAGCAGCCTTGCAACCCTGATCTGTTATTTCTCGATGACCGTTGCGTGTTATTGGTTAGGACAAAAATTCTATCCAATACCCTATTCGATCAATAAAAGTTTAGCCTACATTTTAATCACAACCCTGATTGTTTACGCTGTGAACGCGGTTTCAATTCCCAATCCATGGATAGCAACTTCTGTTCATTTTCTTGCAATAGGACTTTATCTGGTCATTGTCTACTTACTTGAAAAGGCCTATTTTAGGCAGCCTGTTTCCTAGCCTGATTTTAGGCACCGAGTGCAGAAATTTCGCTAATTTTGAAGTCGGTTTTGCTCATTAATTTGCATCCCACTACTGAATGTCTTTTACCATTGATCATTAGAAAAAAATATATTCCCTTCTTTCTTCTGTTGCTATTCATGGTTGTGTTTACAACGATGACTTCTGCACAACGCAAGAAGAAATCTTCCGAGTCCCCAATTGCCTCGGTCAGGCTTCGCGAAGCTGAATTCTATTTTACAGAAGGTGAAAAATATTTTATCCTCGAAGACTACGCGAAGGCTTTGATCTATTATCAAAAAACATTGGAAATCAATCCTGAAAATGCCACTGTTCATTATAAAATAGCTGAAGTTCTTTCTCTGAGCGAAAAGCAGGAAGATCTGGTGAAGGCTACATTAAGTATTGAAGAGGCGCTATCCTTAGAGCGAAAGAACAAGTATTATTATTTGCTTGCAGCCCGCATCTATTCAAACCTAACACGGTTCGATCAGGCAGCTCAAACATATGAGACCATGCTTCGAGAGGTAAGCGGAACTGAAGAGTACCTCTACGAATTAGCAGCTGTTTATCAATATGCCAATAAGCCGGAAGAGGCCATTAAGGTTTACAATCGAGCCGAAGCTTATTTTGGTATTAACGAGACTACTGCTCTCCAGAAACAACGCATCTATTTTGATCTCGGTAAAAATGAAGAAGCTTTCAAGGAGGGAGAAAAACTAATCAAGGCTTTTCCGGAAGAAGAACAATTTATCGTGGGGTTCGCAGAGATTTTATCTCAATACGGATTCAAGGAAAAGGCAATTCCGTTACTGGAAAAATTTATTACTGAGAATACAATTGCTCCGAGTGCAAGCATGCTGCTGGCTGGATTATATCGCGATACAAACCGTGAAAACCAGGCAAGGGAACTGTTGAGAAATTTGTTTAACAATCCTGATGTAGATCTTTCCAGTAAATTAATTGTGCTCGGTACATATAATGCTGAAATCAATCAAAATAAAGAAAAGAAGCAATCTGATCCTGCGAAGGAAAAATTCGTACTTGAATTGTACACTAAATTGGAAAAAGATTATCCTGAGCATCCGAATGTGGCTGTTCTTGGCGGTGACCTCTATTTGTCTCTCGGCAAAAATACCGAAGCACAACAACACTATTTGCGAGCGGTTGACGCAGGAGCAAACAGCTTTGAGGTATGGCAAAATCTCTTGTACCTTGAACTTCGTCTTGAACAATACGAAAATGTCGTACGACACGCTGAACGTGCCATTGAATATTTTCCAAACCAGGCCATGCTTCATTATTTTAATGGTCTCGCATGCCTGCGAACAAGAAAATATAAAGATGCCATCAACTCCATGGAGCAGGCTAAAAAACTTTCGGCATCCAATGCAGCCATGCTGGGCGAGTTGAACAGTCTTTTGGGTGATGCTTATAACTCAACCCGGGAATATGACAAGTCTGATAAAGCCTACGATGAAGCGCTTGCCTTTAATCCCAATAACGATGTGGTTCTTAATAATTATAGTTACTTTCTCGCCATTCGTAAGTCAAACCTGGAGAAAGCCGAGAAAATGTCTGCCCAGTTAATTAAAAATAATCCAGAAAACGCTACCTATCTGGATACTTACGCCTGGGTACTTTACTCACGAGAAAAATACAAGGAGGCAAAAAAAGTAATGGAAAAGGCAATCAACTCAGGCATGGCAAGTGCTACCCATTATGAACACTTTGGTGACATCTTGTTTAAACTGGGTGAAGTAGAACGAGCCGTGCAACAGTGGGAAAAAGCCAAAAGTATGCTGAGTAGCAGCAACGAAACCTTAAATAAAAAAATAGCGAACCGTAAAATTTATGAATAAACGTCTTTGGCTTTTACTTTTCGTTTTGGTTTTCACTTTAGCGGGTTGCAGTAAGAAGGTAACCGCACCTGCGACAACAATCATCCCAAGTTCAACACTTACCATTGAAGAGATCGATTTTGAATACTTGCACGGCAAATCGAGAATGATCCTAAAGGATGGAAATAAAGAACGTGAAGTAAAGGCAAATGTTCGTGTAAGAAAAGATAGTGTGATTTGGATGAACTTTACCGTTATTGGTGTTCAGGGAGGGCGGGCCCTTATTAATCACGACTCTATAACTATCGTGAGTAATGTGGATAAAGAGTATTTCGTGTTTGATTACAAGGAGCTTTCAAAGCGGTTTAATTTTGAAATCAATTACAAGGTTATTCAATCCGCCATGCTTGGTAATTTACTCATGCAACGAAGTGATGCCGATACAGTGGAACAAAAAAGTGCCACCTATCTGCTCAGTCAATCATCCGGTCATGTTGATGTGCTGAATTATATCAGCGCTGCTACTATGAAAATTCAGAAAGTGGAGTTAAAGGAAAACAATACACATAATTCCCTCACTATTAGCTATGGAGATTTTCAACCACTTGACACCAAGTCATTTCCATATAATGGAACAATTAATTTATTTTATAAAACAACTGCCGGCTTACTGAATACAACTATTATTTTTGAGTATACAAAGGTTGAAGTTGGAGATAAAGAAGTTAAGTTTCCATTTAACATTCCTAAAAAGTATGTACGCAGGTAAAAGTATACTGGCTTTTACCCTATTTCTTTGTTTTGTTTTTTCTGTCACTGCGCAGAAAACAAAGATTCAACTGCAAAAAGAAAAACAACAGAATCTCCAAAAAATTAAGGAGGTAGAGAAAATTCTGTCAGAGACAACCACCAAAAAGAAAAATTCATTGGGCGAACTTACTGCCCTCAATCAACGCATCTTAGAGCAGGAGAAACTCATTGGCTCCATCAACAATGAAATCAAATTACTGAACACGGAAATTGACGAGAATAATGATTTCATTAATTCGCTGGAAGACGATCTGAAAAAACTGAAGACGGAATATGCCTCCATGCTTTTCGCAGCGCAGAAAGCCAACAACAGCGTTACGAGATTAACGTTTTTATTTTCTTCCAACTCGTTTGAGCAGCTCATGATGCGCCTGCGTTACATGAAACAATATTCAGAGAAGCGAAAAATTCAGGCTAAAGCCATTACGGCAGTTCAGGAAGAATTAGCCGGCCAGGTAAAACAAATTGAACTAAGAAGGACGGAGAAAAATGTGTTGTTGAAGGACGAGGTCTCTGAAAACACCAATCTTACCGGACTCAAGAAAAAGCAAAACACATTAGTAAAATCACTTGAGAAGGAAGAGAAATCCCTGAAGCGCGACCTGGAAGATACCCGGAAGGCGCTTGTTGCACTCGACAATAAAATAAATGAGATCATCAAAGAAGAAATGGAACGTGCTGCACGCGAAGCGCGGGAAGCAAAAACCAAATCGAAATCATCAACTGCTGCAGTTACCACCGCCACGGCAGCACTTTCTTCATCATTCGAAGAAAATAAACATAAATTTCCATGGCCGGTAAACGGGTTTATTTCACAAGTCTTCGGCAGACAGAAGCACCCGCTCTTAAAGGGGGTTTACATTGACAATGTTGGGATCAATATTCAGACTACTGAGAATGAGAAAGTGAGCTCTATTTTTCAAGGTGAAGTCAATACGGTCGCATTTATTCAACTTTTGGGGAACTCGGTAATTATAACCCATGGCGAATACATTACGGTCTATTCGGGACTTAAAGAAGTATTTGTTAAAAAGGGACAAAAGGTAAAATTGGGCCAGGAAATAGGCTTAGTACTGTCAAATTCGGAAGGAATTTCTGAATTACGGTTTAGAATCTATAAAAACACGACAGCCCTGGACCCCCAGCAATGGCTAAGAAATTAGCACTAAAAGCTTCATTTTTTCGTTCCCTTCCTAACCCCTATCTTTACAACGTTTAACTCTATTATATAATACTATGAACTCAGTTCTTTTGATTGGAATGCCAGGTGGGATGGAGTGGATCATCATCGCCTTTGCCGTGTTGGTGCTGTTTGGCGCAAAAAAAATACCTGAATTTGCCAAAGGATTAGGTCGTGGCATCCGTGAGTTTAAGGATGCAGTGAAAGATGTAAAAAAAGAAGTTGACGAAGGAGCACGTACACCAGGTAAACTGGAAGAAGGAGATAAATAAAACCGGTGTTAAGATCATACGATACATTCCGGGAAATCCAACATGATCTTCAGCGCGGTGCTATCACCTCTCTTGACTTAGTCAGGCACTACTTAAGCAATATCAACAAGAAAGCTCACCTCAATGCATTTCTAAGTGTGTACGAAGAAGAAGCGCTTCAACGAGCTTCAGAAGTAGATAAAAAAATCAAACTAGGGAACGCTGGCAGGCTTGCCGGATTAGTGGTGAGCCTGAAAGATGTTCTTTCCCATGAAAATCATCCCCTGCAAGCCAGCAGTAAAATACTGAATGGTTTCACAGCTCAATTCAATGCTACCGCAGTGCAGCGCCTGATAGATGAAGACGCCATCATTATTGGTCGAACCAATTGCGATGAGTTTGGTATGGGGTCATCAAATGAAAATTCGGCATTTGGACCTGTACTGAACGACCTGGATAATTCACGTGTGCCTGGCGGTTCATCAGGCGGATCAGCTGTTTCAGTTCAGGCTGATATGTGTCGCATTTCATTGGGCTCTGATACAGGTGGATCGGTTCGTCAACCCGCTGCTTTTTGCGGACTGGTTGGAATCAAACCAACCTATTCACGCATTTCCCGATATGGTTTGGCTGCCTATGCATCTTCTTTTGATTCCATTGGCATTTTAGGAACATGTGTAGAAGATGTAGCATTGGTATTGGAAGTTATTGCCGGGCCTGATGAATATGATAGTACGGTTTCCCGGGGTGCTGTGCCTTCCTACACTTCACAACTTGCAGAGCCGGCAAGAAAAAAATTCAACGTTGCTTACATCCGTCAAACGCTCGAGTCGGATGGAATACAGAAAGAGATTAAGGAAAATATTTCTTCAACTCTTGAAAAGATAAAATCTGCGGGCCATGCGGTAGATGTAATTGATTTTCCGTGGATTGAATACTTGTTACCTACGTACTATATCCTTGTCACTGCCGAGGCCAGTTCTAACCTTTCGCGTTATGACGGTGTTCGGTACGGGCATAGAAGTAAAAATGCCACCGATCTTCATTCGATGTACAAGAAGACAAGATCAGAAGGGTTTGGAAAAGAAGTACAAAAAAGAATTTTACTGGGCACCTTCACATTAAGCTCCAACTACTACGATGCCTATTATACCAAGGCACAGAAAGTAAGAAAGATTATCCGTGAAAAAACGAAGGAATTATTCCAGCAGTACGATTTTATAGTCATGCCCACGACTCCAACCACTGCTTATAAGCTGGGTGAGAAAATAACGAGCCCCATACAGCGTTTCTTAACGGATATCTATTCAGTACAGGCTAATGTAGCAGGAGTTCCGGGGATATCTGTACCTTGTGGAAAGGATAACAACGGATTACCCATCGGCATACAGGTGATTGCTGATGATTTTGAGGAATCGAAACTATTTCAGTTTTCAGAAATGATGATGAATTTGAATTAAGGATGATGAAGAAGTTGGCTTTTTGTCTTTTTATTTTTTTAAACGCCCAGTCCCTGTTTGCCCAGCAGCCGGATTCTGTTGTCGATACACTTGAACTGGCGGTTGCAGAAGAAGAAATTCTCTATAAAGAAGATACCACTGACTTTGTCTTTTATCAACTCCCTACGGAAGTAGAATATATTCCCGGTGATGATCTTCCCTCCGTTATAGAAGAAAAATTAAGATGCATTCAAAAAACAATTCCGCTTACCTATAACGAGCGCATTCACGGGTTCATTAATTATTTCACCGTGCGCGATCGTGAGTACACACGCATGGTAGCAGCCCGCGAAAACATTTATTTCCCGCTCTTTGAAAAATATTTAGCTAAATACGGATTACCGGATGAATTAAAATACCTGGCTGTTATCGAGTCCGGGTTAAATCCAAAAGCAGTATCCCGCGCACGCGCTGTTGGTCTCTGGCAATTTATGTCTGCCACCGGAAGACATTATGGCCTGCACAATGATTGGTACATTGATGAGCGGATGGATCCTGAGAAATCTACCGATGCCGCTTGCCGATACCTTCGTGATCTTTATAGCATGTTTAAGAACTGGGAGTTGGCCCTGGCCTCTTACAATGCCGGTCCCGGAAATGTTAAAAAAGCAATTCGCAGATCGGGGTACAAAAAAGATTTTTGGGAAATCTATAAATACCTGCCACGCGAAACACGTTCGTACGTACCGCAATACGTTGCCATTATTTACACCCTGAACTATTTAGACGATCATAATTTTTATGACATCGGCCGTGAATCAGCTATGCCACACGATACCATCGTGGTAAAAAAATTCCTGCACTTTAATACGTTTGCCAGCCTGACGGGAGTTTGTCTGGACGACCTTCAGAAATTAAACCCTTCCATTCAACGCAATGCTGTTCCGCAAACCAGCAAATCCTACAGCATAAAAATTCCCCGGATGGCCAAGGAAATTTTAATGGCCAACAGAACTGCTATTTTAGATTCTGCCTCAACTGTGGGTAAGAAAGAACTCGAAGTGCTGGCTAAAAATACAGCAGGCAGCACGTACGGTCGCGACCGGATTGTTTATCGCGTGAAAAGCGGAGATGTTTTGGGCGGTATTGCCATCCGATACAAAGTTCGGGTGAATGATATCAAAAGATGGAATAACCTCAACGGCAACACCATTCGGGTAGGTCAGCGACTCAATATCTGGTTGAAACAGCCACCCAATGATAACAATCTGATTGCCGCTTCTGCACCCGAAAAAACAATTGCTGTTTTACCGATCCCCGGATCAAAGACTTACTAGGTACAGAATGGCGATACCCTGTGGGATATTTCCCGCAAGTTTGAAGGCCTCACCATTGAGAAAATCAAACAGCTTAATAACCTCAGTAACAGCAAAATCCAACCAGGCCAAAAGTTGATAATCGCTCTCTAGTCAGTAGTCGGTAATCAGTAATCAGTAATCGGTAATCAGTCAGGAAACCGATTACTGATTACCGTTTACTAATTACCAATTACTATCTTTGGTTGCTTAACCAACGAAGAATGGCTATTAAAATCAGAAAAGAAGACGCTCTCAATTATCACATGCATGGTCAGCCTGGAAAAATTGAGGTTGTGCCCACGAAAGTACTTAGCTCACAATTAGATTTGGCGCTCGCCTATTCACCGGGAGTTGCAGAACCGTGTAAAGAGATTGCTGCCAATAAAGATGATGTATATAAGTACACATCCAAAGGGAATCTGGTAGCGGTAATATCGAATGGCACGGCTGTACTGGGCTTAGGGAACATCGGACCGGAAGCTTCGAAGCCGGTAATGGAAGGAAAAGGCGTACTCTTTAAAAAATTTGCAGGCATTGATGTATTCGATATTGAAATTGATGAGACAGATCCAGATAAATTCATCCACATTGTAAAATCACTTGAGCCAACGTTTGGCGGTGTTAACCTGGAGGACATCAAGGCTCCTGAATGCTTCAAGATTGAACAGGTACTTCGCGAAAAAATGAACATTCCGATCATGCACGATGATCAGCATGGTACGGCTATTATATCTTCAGCTGCATTACTCAATGCACTTGAAATCGTTGGTAAGAAAATAGGTTCTGTTAAAATGGTGGTGAATGGTGCAGGCGCAGCAGCTGTTTCGTGTTCGCGACTATATTTTGCCCTGGGATTAAAACCTGAAAACCTGATCATGTGCGATAGCAAGGGTGTGATCAATAAAGAGCGAACCGATCTCGATGCAACCAAAGCAGAGTTTGCAACTTCAAAGAAAGTGAAAACACTTCAGGAAGCCATTAAAGGCGCTGATGTTTTTGTTGGGCTTTCGAAAGCGGATGTCCTTACACCCGAAGACATCCTGG
>DASTYM010000133.1:0-3609 GCA_035764995.1 Cyclobacteriaceae bacterium
AGATTCTGATCCATGAGGCTGCAACCCTTTTTATCGACAACTGCAATGGTTAGACCTGGAACGGTATTCGTTGCAAAGTCAATTTTGCCATCAAATGCTATTCTGTTTTCTGCAGTGGTAAATGCTACGTCTTCGGTAGTCAGCATTAAGTGCTTTAAATCCCACCGGGCATAAAGATTCTTGATAGCTGTTTGTTGTGTAGAGTCTGTGCTGATAGCCGCCAGCGAGACAAACTCAGTTCCTTTTGTAACCGCCAGCCCCACCGGCCCGGCAATGACAACCGCACCAATGTCAGTCAGGTTAAAATTCTGACTCCGTTCATACTTTCGAAGTGCTTTATCAATATTTAAGCCGTAAAAGCGAAGGTTCGAACTGGAGATTTCGATTTTACCATAGGTATTCTTCTTAATTTCTTCCCAGACCAGGCCGTTGGTTGTTAAATCCAATTTATAGTTAACATAACCTTCCAGCATTTTTTCCTTCGTAAACTCCTGAATAAAATATTTCACATCAGCATTCTTTACTTCGTATGTAAGATGATACCCCAGTCCTTTTTGGGAGAAATCTAATGAAAGCTTACCTTGCTCCTGATTTGATTTGCGTGTAATGCCTGTGATGTCAAGTGTTAGCAAGTCATCTAAACCAGATATGCTTGCTTGCAATTCGCTCATTTTCAGTGAAGGTGCATCGAGTTTTTTAACTTTCATTTTGCCTTTTGTCGATTGAAGGCCGGTGAGATAGCCGGCATGTTGTGGATGTTTAAAGAGCAATTGATCAAGTGTGATCTCCAGGTTGTCGGCTGAAATTGGTTTCACTTTCGGAAACGCATATTGAATTTTACTTCCTGTAAGCGATAGCGATGTGAAATCAAAAGGGTAAGGAATAATTGATGCGGAGGTTTTAAAATTCCCCGAAAGTAAATCCATTTCGGCTACAGCTATTTTCTTGGCCGTTGGCTCATGATGGTCTCGCATTTCCGCTGACAATTCGCGTATGTAAGTCCAGGGAAATTTATCCAGCTTCACATCGGCATTAAATTCCCATCGGTTCCTGTTAGGAATAAATAAATCACCAATCACATCTACTTTTCCTTGTGGAAAATTTCCGTGGAAGCTTGTCAAGTCTAATCGCAGTCCTTCTGAAGGAAATCGCCACACACCTGCTGTATTTACACGATTGATATCAGGCAATTCATCAAATTTAGCATTCAGGTTTTGCACACTAAAAGCAAGTGTTGGTACAGCTGATGCTGAATCCCGTTTGGTACTAATTTCAAAATCGAGCGACAAATTGCTGATGCGATCTTGTACCTGGGCCACTGCTAGCGAGTCGAACAAAAAATCTTTTGTGAGAAGTTGAGGCGCCATCATTTTTCCGGATGCCGTAAGCCCTGATCGCTTTACCAGGAAATACAGAAGATTTTGAACGGTGGCCGTCAATTGGATCTGATTATCTCCGTAACGAAGCGAAAAGGGATTAATGATTGTTTGATTGTTCCTGGTAATAAGCGATGCTGAAAATTGAGAAACCTGTTGCTTCGTTTTTAATACCTGAAAAGATAAATTCTTCAAGATGATTGAGCTGGACCTGCTGCTATCCATTTGATGAGTGGCAATTAAATCGAGTGGACCTTCAAAAAAAGCCTTCAGAGAAACTTCTCCACTCAGGTTTTTGATTCTTGTGAGATTAAAAACTTCATCATATCCATCAAGTCTGGCATGTGCTTCAAGATCATATTTGATAACCGGATCAACAAAATTAGTAATGTTAAAATCACCTTTCAAAGACCCACCAGGAAGTTTGCCTCGTAGCTTCTTTAACTCAAGGCTTGCTTCTGAAAAGTCAAGTTTTATTCCTGATTGAAACCTGGCATCAAAACCAATATCCTCGAATGTCAGGTTCTTATGGATAGATCTCCATGAAAGATCACGGGCACCAATAGAAATATCGAATTGCGGTAATTGGTTATTAATCTCACCAAATATGGTTCCCTTCAGGTACACATCTCCACGTTTTAACAAATCGGCATTGAGTTTCATTGTTTCACGGCTAAGTACTAGTGACAATAGCTGTAAATCATTAGCTGATCCGTCAATCTCCAGGTTCAGGTATTGATTTTTCTGATGATCGTAGGTTCCCTTTATTGCGGCTTCAAAATTCTCAAGGTGCGCAGTGCTCTCCAGTGCAAGCTGGTTACTAACTCTATCAAATTTAAGATCGGCAATCAGGCTGAACAATCCTGGCTTGATAGTGGTCTGGTTTACATGAAGCTGTTTAATGTTTTGATCCAACGAAACGTTTGCGACCATCAAGGAGTCCTCTTGCCGTACGTCCAGTTCAAGTCGTCTGATTTCCACAACAGAAGAATCACGTGCATAGAAAGTATGAAGTTTTATCTGAACATTCTGAAGTTCGAGATGCTCGAGATCCACATGTACGGTTGGTGTATGTGTCTGTGTAACAATTGGTTTTTGTTTTTTAGGTTGTGATGGAGCAGAAGTTTTTGGTGGTACTTTCGGCACAACTTTTTGAACAGGCGATTTGACCTTCACGGGTGGAGCCAGGGCTTTCATCAAATTTAACTTACCATGAGCATCCGTTTCAAGACTAAGCCTGGCGTTTGATAATGATACGTCAGAGATTTCAACTGCTTCTTTCAACAGCGGGATCAACTTCAATCGAATGAAAAATTTTTCTGCCTGCACAATGGGTTTTTCATCAACGGCACGGAGCGAATCACGATGCTCATAAAAATAGATATCGTTCAGTACAACGGTGATACCGGGAAAACTTCGGATCAGGCTCAGCTCCATAGATTGTATCTCCAGTTGGCCGGATTGAGTTTCATTTGCATACAACTGAATTTCACGCAAAAGCCAATCGTTCTTCTTCTCAAAAACGATCCAAATTGTCAAAATGAATATCAGAAAGAAGCACGCAGAACCTATGAGCAAATATTTGAATATCCGCCACCACCATGATTTTGGTTCTTTCGGGAGTTGCATTTCAGCAAAGATACATAATCAACTCACCAGGAGTCATAAAAGATCAGGAGGAAATTTCATGCATAAAAAAACCCGATCAATGATCGGGTTTTTAACTTGCTCATTATTTCTTTTTCGCTGGCGGGTACTTGGTAAAAATTTTATTCACACCCGTCTTAATATTCTGCTCTCTCTTTTCTGTAGAGGCATCTTCATCATATGTCTTCGTGCCGCGTCCTTGCCAAACAATCTTTTCGGTAGACTTATCAACCATGTTTACAAACAGTGTTCCTTCGATGTAATCATTGTAATTGATTTGGGTTGTTGAGAACCCACCACCATATCCATATCTCCACGGGCCGCCATAATAACCACCTCCATACATACCAGTGCCAGATGTGGTTGCTGTGGCTTCAGTTTTCTTTTCGGCCTTAATGGTTAAATCGATCCAAACATCCGGATTATCAGATTTTGTAAATCCCTTCGCAGCCAATTCAGTTTCAACAGCTTTTAATACACGATCGCGGTTCAGATCATTGATGGGTAACTTTAAGGCTTCTTCGGTAAATGCATAAGTCTTGTACTTAGCAAAATCTGCCTGACCATCATAGTCATAAGTTACCTT
>DASTYM010000134.1:0-9483 GCA_035764995.1 Cyclobacteriaceae bacterium
TGAACAAGTACCAGGCAGCGAGAGAAGGAGCAAAAGAAATTTTCTTCGCAGTTATTTCAACTTCTATCACCCTGGCAGTAGTATTCTTACCGATTCTTTTCTTACAGGGATTTACAGGTCGATTGTTCAGAGAATTTGGTATCGTGGTTGCAGGTGCTGTATTGATCTCTTGTTTTGTATCATTAACACTAACACCGGTGCTCAGTGTGAAGCTCACCGGTAAGCATGGGGTTCACTCCTGGTTCTACCGAGTTACAGAACCTTTCTTTGCCGGATTGGAAAATGGCTACCGCAGATTGGTGGGATCATTCATGAAGGTCCGGTGGGTAGCAATCGTTTTAACTATTCTAATTCCGATTTTAGCAATCTTCACATTTTCCCGACTGCAATCTGAGTTGGCGCCAATGGAAGATCGTAATCAATTCAGGTTACAATTATCAGCACCCGAAGGAACAGCATACGACTACATGGATGATTTTGTAGGAGACATGGTGCAGTTTGTGATGGATTCAATTCCGGAATATAGAACTGCTCTTTCAGTAACAGCTCCGGGGTTTACCGGATCTGGTTCTGTTAATACCGGTTTTGTGCGCGTAACACTGGTTGACCCCGACAAACGCGATCGCTCTCAACAACAAATTGTTGATATGGTGAGCAAGAACCTGAAAAATTTCCCGGAAGGAAGGGCTTTCCCGATCCAGGAACAAACTATATCTGTAAGCAGAAGAGGAGGATTGCCGGTACAATTTGTGATTCAAAACAACAATTTTGACAAGCTGAGAGAGGTGTTGCCAAAATTTTTGGAAGCGGCTAACAGGAATCCTGTGTTGCAGGGAGTCGATGCTGACTTGAAATTTAATAAGCCTGAGTTGAAAGTTCAGATCAACCGTCTGAAAGCAACGCAGTTGGGTGTGAGTGTTCAGGATATAGCTCAAACGATGCAACTGGCATACAGCAATCTTCGCTTTGGATATTTTACCAAGGATGGCAAGCAATATCAGGTTATGGCACAAGTGTCACGGGTCGATCGGGACGAACCAAATGACTTGAAGAGTTTATACGTGAGAACACGTTCAGGAGAATTAGTATCCATCGATAACCTCGTGACAGTCGAAGAATCAACGACACCTCCTTCACTCTACCATTTTAACCGGTTTAAATCAGCAACGATTTCTGCCGGTCTGGCTCCGGGAAAAACGATCGGTGACGGCATCAAGGTTATGGAGGAGCTGAAAAAAGAATTTTTGGATGACACCTTTATGACATCGCTTTCAGGAACTTCACGTGATTTTGCAGAGAGTGCAAGCAACACAAGTTTTGCATTCTTACTCGCAGTCATATTGATTTACCTGGTGTTGGCAGCTCAGTTTGAAAGCTTCATCGATCCATTTACGATCATTTTTGCCACTGCGCCTCTGGCTGCCAGCGGAGCTATTTTTTCACTGTATATTTTTGGACAAACCTGGAATATTTTTTCACAGATCGGCTTTGTGATGCTTATTGGCCTGGTGGTTAAAAACGGTATTTTGATTGTTGAATTTGCAAATCAAAAACGGGAAGAAGGCTTTTCGAAAATGGAAGCTGCACTGGAGGCTTCCCGCCTTCGTCTGCGTCCTATTTTGATGACCAACCTGGCCATGGCCATGGGGATTTTGCCGATCGCATTATCATTAGGCGCAGCATCTACCAGTCGCCAGCCACTCGGTATTGTACTCGTTGGAGGAATTATGTTTTCCATGGTGTTGACATTGTTCGTAATCCCAGCGATGTATACATTTTTATCACGTGAACGGAAACCAGTTGAGTTTGGAGATGAAGTTCACGCACCAAAACGAGAATTAGTGTATGAGGAAGCATAAAGCCCTGCTGTTTTTAGTATTCATTTCTTTTTTCGGTGGTAGCATCCAGGCGCAGGAGCAAATTACGCTTGATCAGGTCATTACATTGGCACTTGAAAAGAATTACGACATCCAATTGTCAAAGAATACGTCTAAATCTGCTGCTATCGATAATAGTTATAGTGTCGGACTGTTGTTGCCGCAGGTAAACGCGGTAGGCTCCACAACCTGGAATAAAACTGAACAGGAATTCATTTTTGCAAATGAGACTCAAAACAGAAAAGGTACAGCCAAGTCAGATAACATGGCAGGGTCCCTCCAGCTTGTATGGACATTATTCGATGGTACAAAGATGTTTGCCACGCGCGAACGATTAGCAGAATTGGCAGCTCAGGGCGAGTTGAATGTGAAAGACCAGATGGTCAACTCGATTGCAGCTGTAATCAATGGTTATTACAGTGTTGTAAGACAAAAGCAACAATTGGTCGCCATCCGCGAACTAATGTCCATCAATGAAGAGCGGGTTAAACTGGCGGAAAAAAAGTTGCAGGTTGGAACAGGAGGTAAGCCGGAGCTGCTCCAGGCCAAAGTGGACTTGAACGCAAACAAAACGCTTCTGATCCAACAGGAAACCCTCATCATACAATTAAAAGATATACTTAATGGATTGGTTGGGTTACAACTCCCCATTCCTTACGATGTTTCTGATTCTATTATCATTAACCTGGATCTTAAACAGGAAGAAATTGGTGCCAATATTGAAACTAAGAACTTTGCGTTGCAATCTTCACTCCGCAGTTTAAATGTAGCTCAATTCTCGTTGCGTGAAAGCAGAGCAGGACGATCTCCCGTTCTTAATTTCAATGCAGCGTATAATTACAATCATACCAATAACACACAATTGATTAACCCATTTTCTTCATTGGAAACTCAAACCAGCGGATACAACTACGGATTGTCCATTTCACTTCCGATCCTGAATGGCTTCAATATTACGCGCAATATTCAGCAGTCGAAAATTAATTTCAGCAGACAACAATTGTTGTATGATCAACTCAAGCAAACAACTGATATTAATGTCAGAAATGCTTACGTGAATTACGATAATGCAAAAAAAGTATTGCTGCTCGAAGAAGAGAACATTTTGCTTGCAAAAGAAAACGTGGTGATCGCATTGGAAAGTTTCAAACAAGGAGTGGCGACTTTTATAGAACTCCGCACAGCCCAACAAAGTTTAGCGGATGGTTACAACCGATTGATCAACGCCCGTTACCTGGCCAAAGTTGCTGAGACAGAGCTGCTTCGATTGAGCGGAGGGTTGTTAAGATAAACTATATGAAAAAAGCCCCGGAGGAATCGGGGCTTTCTTGTTTTATAAGGCTGTTTCTGTGCTTTCCTGATCAGTGACAACTTGCCCGGGCTGTGTAATCCAGAAGTTGTTGTACCCTTCTCCAACCTGTATTGCCAGCTCACCTTGTGCCAATAAATCAAGAATGGCCAGGAAGTTAAAAATCAACGCAATCCGGGTCTTATACTTTTCAACAACTTCGATGAATGAAACGCGCTTTTTTGAAATCACCTCATTCATCAAGTATTCTTTTTGATTTTCTACGGTGAATGGATATTGAATAACCTGGTGAACAGGTTTGTTTTTTTCTGCTTCGTAACGCTTCAATACTTTTTCAAACACCGTCATCAGCTTGAAAAGATCTACATCCTGAAGTTCGGCTTCTACGTTTGAACTTTCGGCCAGCGATTTAATTTCCTTCATCAGGTTTCCACGCTTCTCCTTCATCAGCTCGGTTTCTTCCATTTTGTGGAGCGTCTCAATTACTGACTTGTATTTCTTGTACTCCAGTAAGTGCTTCACCAGCTCCTCGCGCGGGTCAATTTCGTTGCCCTGCTCATCTAACTGAGGACGTGGCAACAACATTTTTGACTTGATGCGCATAAGCGTGGCTGCCACCAGGATAAATTCGCTGGCGATATCCACATTTAACTCCTCCAGGTGATGGAGGTAATCGAGGAAATCGTTGGTGATTTTAGAAATCGGAATATCGTAGATATCAAGCTCGTCCCGTTCAATGAAAAACAGCAGAAGGTCAAAAGGACCTTCAAAAAGCGATAGTTTTACTTCAAAATTGTCTTGTGATGTCATTCTTTTAATGAAATGGCCTGATTTTGAACCGCAAATTTAACCTTACGCAGTACTAATTCAAACTAAGATTTGGACCTCTGAATAGAGGGGCTTAAGGGAAGTTTCAGATGGTCACACAATTGAATGGGTGAGGTAAGAAATATCTATCTTTGTACCCTGATCCTTAAAAAAACGTTCGTAGGAACATTTTAAACAAGTAGATTCAACCGTGGTAATAAAGGCATGCTGATTACGCCAGGACCATTATTAAAGAAAATAAACTCACCTGATGATGTAAAAAAACTTGATCAGGCGCAACTGGTACAGCTCTGTGATGAACTGCGTCAGTTTATCATTGATAATGTGTCGGTATATGGAGGACATTTTGGAGCCAGTTTGGGTGTGGTGGAGTTAACTGTAGCCCTTCATTATATTTTTAATACCCCATACGATCAACTAGTATGGGATGTTGGCCACCAGGCATACGGTCATAAAATACTCACAGGAAGAAAAGAGTTATTTCATACCAACCGCCTTTACAGGGGCATTTCAGGGTTCCCTAAAAGAAGCGAAAGTGTGTATGACACTTTTGGCGTAGGCCACTCTTCAACCTCTGTATCGGCAGCCTTGGGAATGGCAGCAGCTTCCAGATACTTAAACATTGAAGACAAGCAACATATTGCAGTAATTGGCGATGGTGCCTTGACGGGCGGTATGGCGTTCGAGGGATTGAATCATGCAGGAGTATCGGATACTAACCTGTTGATTATCCTCAATGACAATTGCATGTCTATTGATCCGAATGTTGGTGCGCTTAAAGATTACCTCACGGATATCACTACGTCCAGAACCTACAACAAGCTGAAAGATGAGGTTTGGAATTTACTAGGTAAGATTTCGCACTTCGGAAAGAATGCACAAGAGGTGGTTTCAAAAATTGAAAGTGGTATCAAGGCAACCTTGCTCAGTCAGAGCAATTTATTTGAGTCATTGAACCTCCGTTATTTCGGACCGGTTGACGGGCACGATGTAAACCATC
This sequence comes from Cyclobacteriaceae bacterium, assembly GCA_035764995.1. Lineage (GTDB taxonomy): Bacteria > Bacteroidota > Bacteroidia > Cytophagales > Cyclobacteriaceae > UBA2336. The sequence continues at coordinate 5,015 of DASTYM010000134.1, forward strand.
TGGTGAGCGTGTTCAATGATTTAAAGACAATTAAAGGACCTAAGATTTTGCATTGCGTTACCGTGAAGGGAAAAGGGTACGGTCCTTCTGAAAAAGGAAACGCAACAACCTGGCACGCACCAGGTACTTTTGATAAGATTACAGGAGAGATCCATAAGAAGGTTGTTGACAAGCCACAGGCACCAAAATATCAGGATGTTTTCGGGCATACGCTCGTTGAATTGGCTAAGCAGAATGATAAGATCATGGGTATTACGCCTGCAATGCCATCAGGTTCGTCCATGAACATCATGATGAAGGAAATGCCGGATCGCGCGTTTGATGTGGGTATAGCCGAACAACACGCAGTTACGTTTTCTGCAGGATTAGCAACGCAGGGATTAATTCCTTTCTGTAATATTTATAGTTCGTTCATGCAGCGGGCCTACGATCAGGTGGTGCACGATGTGTGTATTCAGAATTTGCCTGTGAATTTCTGTCTGGATAGGGCAGGTTTTGCTGGCGCAGATGGACCAACCCATCATGGCGCATATGACATTGCCTATTTCCGCTGCCTGCCAAACATGATCGTTTCGGCACCAATGAATGAGCAGGAGCTGCGAAATCTTATGTACACCGCCTCTATCCCACGGAAATCAAAAGCATTCTCAATTCGTTACCCACGCGGACAAGGTGTAATGCCGGAATGGCGCACATCTATGGAAATTGTTGAAGTTGGGAAGGGCCGTAAACTGCGCAATGGCGATGAACTTGCTATCCTTACAATTGGACACATTGGCAATTATGCTGTTGAGGTTTGTGAAAAATTAGAGAAGAAAAATATAAGGGTGGCGCATTACGATATGCGCTTTGTAAAGCCCATCGATGAGCAACTTCTGCACGAGGTATTTTCGAAATACAAAAAAATAATCACCGTGGAAGATGGTTGTGTACAAGGAGGCTTTGGCAGTGCTGTGCTCGAATTTATGGCTGACAATCAGTATTCAGCCGAAGTAAAACGCCTCGGTATTCCCGATGATGTAATTGAACATGGTGAGCAACTCGAATTGCAGCATGAGTGTGGTTTTGATGCCGAGCATATCGAAAAGACGGTAATTGCGATGCTTCAACCTGCCCCTCACGCGGCAAGTTCATTGTAAACATGCCCGAACATTCAGGAATTTTTTATACAGATCACGGAAAGGGATTTCCCGTTCTCCTCATTCACGGTTTTTGCGAAACTCACGAGATTTGGGATTCGTTTTCACGTGAACTTTCAAAAAATTTCCGGATTCTTTCGATCGACTTACCCGGGTTTGGTAAAAGTAAACTTCCGCAAGAACTATTTTCAATAGCCGATGTTGGTGCAAAGGTTCTTCAATGGCTGCAGGAATTGGGAATCAAATCCTGTATTCCAATTGGTCATAGTTTAGGAGGCTACGTTGCCCTCGAGATGGTACATCAGAAACCTGAACTGTTCAAAGCATTTGGTCTCTTTCATTCAACCGCGTATCCCGATGCTGAAGAGCGCAAGCTTTCCAGGAACAAAGTAATTGAGTTTGTATCGAATCATGGTGTAGTTCCGTTTATTGAATCATTTATCCCGCCACTTTTCCACGATTCCACCAATCCACACATCCAACCCCTTGTCAGGCTGGCATCTCAAACACATGTTGAAACACTTATTGCCTATGTAAAAGCCATGCGCGACCGTCCCGACAGGACAAATGTTTTACAAAATTTTGATAGAGCCATACTTATTATCGCTGGTGAAAAAGATTCAGGAATAAGCCCTGATTCAATGATAAAACAGGCAAGTTTGGCCTCGAAGGTTAATCTCAATTTACTGCCCGAGGTCGCACATATGGGGATGTTTGAAAGTGAGGGCAAAACGTTAAGCTTGGTTAAGCAATTCCTTACTCAGGAAGGCAAAAAATAGCTGGTTAATCACTCAAAAAAGTGGATTTTTTTGAATTTTTGGCAAAAAGTGTATTAACTTGAATTGCTTTTTTCCAGCAGGGCGTATGCCCTTTGCTAGGTTTAATAGAAACGACATTTTATATTTGTAAAAACACTTTAAAACCAAACCCTTAACATGGAACCAGTTGTACAGGATTTCACTTCATGGAACCAACTATCCGTTATCCTCTTGCAGGTTGCTGAACCAGAGGTACAGGATTTTACTTCATGGAACCAACTAGCTCAAAACATTGCCTTCGGTTGCTGGGTATTATCCTTATTGATAATATTAGGCCACCTGATTAAGCTCGCGATTACAGGAGACGCCAAAGAGAAGTACGATTACATTAACAAATCGGAGATTAATCTGCTTTGGATTGCTTCCATTATTTTGGTAGTTGGTTGTTGCTTCTATGCGAATTCGAATGTTGCAGAATTGAGTGTATTGTGGATTTTTGTTCGCTTGTTCACGACCATTTCAATGGGTCTGATTGTGGCACTCATCATTCAAAATCTGCTCAAATTCTATTATCCGTTTTATGTTGAAAGACGCTTAAAGGCGCTTCGCTATAAACCACGGATTTCCCCCAAGTCTGGAACAGCAATGAAGCTGTTGAGTGAAGAAGAAGAAGATGCTTACCTCGATGAAGGTATGCAAGCTGAAGAAAACCTCTTCTCTATGGATTATGATGTGTGGAAGGACGAGGTTACAGGATATGTAAAAATTGAAAAATATGCAGGTCACCTGCATGCTGTTCAGTGCCCTGAGTGCAACTATCAAACCTTTAAAGTTGTGAAGGAAGAAATCTTAAAGGTTCCTACTGAAACAGACGAAGGTGAATTGATGAAGCACTTCTTGTGCAGCTATTGCGGATATAAGGCTAAGAAAACAGTAACCTTGAAAGCTTCTACAAAGTTTGAAGGTTCAGCCGCAGCAACAGCGTAATCACTGATAAACGAATTGTAAGAACCCCGGCAGCAATGTTGGGGTTTTTTTATTTGCTTCTTAGCAGAATTCGAGCGGGAGTTTAATCTGATCCGAATAGAATTTCATTCGGGTATGGCGAGTATCAAGTAATGCTATTTTTTCAATAGAAGATTGTTTGTGGTCTACAAACACTTCGAGGTAATAGTTACCCAGCATGTATAAATTAACCTTGTAGCGATAATAGCGGATAGCCATTACAAATGTTCCCCTCTCATACAACGCTCTCACTTTTTCATCAAGTGGATAGCTTTTGAATTCAGTCCACGGTATCATGAACTAAACATACAGAAAAAAAGGGGCCTCTTCAAGAGTTGAAGGGCTTGCATTATTCAAATTTTATCAGGATAGCTGAAAGGGAATACTGAATTACTGATCAAGTGTTTTAACACACATTAAAATAGTTTCAACACTCCTTGCATAGAAGGTTGTATTGATCTTTTCAAAATCATCTGCAGCGCGATGATAATCGGGATGATCTTCTACTCCAAAGTAAATGAACGGAATTTTTTTCTGATGAAAGTTATATTGATCAGATTGATTGGTCCAATCATTGTGGCCTGTTGATGGATTATCATGACCAAAGAGAAGGGTTATTCCTTTTGGAGTTTTTAAATTCTGGAGTTTCTTTTGGACATCCGGATAACTGAATCCGCCACTGGCATAAAGTTCTTTTTTCTCGCTGCGGCTTACCATGTCAAGGTTAATATTCAATACGATATTTTCTCTTGGTAGATCGATATTGTTTACAAAATGTGCTGAGCCGCGCAATCCCATTTCTTCAGCATCAAAAAAGGCAAAGATCAACCGATGGTTTGGCTTGTGCTTCCTGAAATATTCAGCGATGGCAAGCAGCGCAGATATTCCGGAGGCATTGTCATCGGTTCCGTTATAAATGGAATTGTTTCGAATGCCCAAGTGATCATAATGAGCGCTGATCACGATCGTTTCTTTTTTCTTTCCCGGAAGTACTGCCAGAATGTTAGTTCCCGTGATCGTTCCTGCTGATTGCGAGATTGTGAAAGGTTGCTCATATCCAGGAACGAATTCAGCAACTCCAACCTTTTTAAGTTGGTCAATAATGTAGGTCCGGGCTTTTTTTCCGCCCTCCGAACCTGTTTTTCTTCCCTCCATGTCATCAGCAGAGAGCAACTTGAGGTTATGGAAAAGCGCGATTGAATCAAATGAATATTGTGCAGAAACTACCTGAACAATCAGTACAAAAAATGAAGAGAGGAGGTTCTTTTTCATAAGCTATAAAAAAAGCCCCTCCCTGACTTTGTCGGGGGAAGGGCTTAGGTTTTGGGTGAGAGACGGGACTCGAACCCGCGGCCCTCTGAACCACAATCAGATGCTCTAACCAACTGAGCTACAATCACCATTTCACCAACCATTGCTGGGTGGTATTATTTTTTGATGCTCTAACCTCCCGATAGCTATCGGGATGAGCTACAATCACCATTTCACCAACCATTGCTGGGTGGTATTATTTTTTGATGCTCTAACCTCCCGATAGCTATCGGGATGAGCTACAATCACCATTTCA
>DASTYM010000135.1:0-13889 GCA_035764995.1 Cyclobacteriaceae bacterium
GCCACAACCATGCGGGTACCTTGCCATGTTACATCATTAACATTTAAGTATTGGGTTGCTACAGCACCGGTGTAGGTCCAATTTGTTCCGGCATTGGTCGACTTGTAGAAGCCATACGTAGTACTACCACCAGATCCATTGGTTCCAAAAGTATAGAGGTTAGTTCCTGAAGCAAATATTCTCGAACAAGATCCAAATGCATTCGATGGATAATCACCTTTAATTGAATTCCATGTAGCCCCGTTATCGGCAGACTTATATAAATCATTATTACCCACCAAATAAAAATTTCCATTCTCATCAGCAGAAACACCACAGATGTTATTGGTGGGGATTGGGATCGTTACATCCGGCCATGTTGTTCCACCATCGATACTTCGGATTAGTTTGAATGAGCTTGTTCCGTTATCATAATAACGAATAAGGATCGCGTTAGAAGTTGAAGTTAAAATGTTGTACAAATAAGCATTTGATACTGTCTTTTTTGCACTTCCAAATGTGGTGCCCCCATTCGCAGAAATATAAATTGAAAAATTTCCTCCATTGTTTGTACTCATCACAAGATTTCCATTAGCGCTTCTAACTAACTGTTCCCTTCCTGTAATATTCTCACTATTAGCTACAATGCTCCAGGTTGCGCCTGCGTCTATCGATGTTCTTAATTCAGAATAATAAAGTGCGTAGATTTTGTCGGGATTAGATGCCCTGTCAATTATAAAATCAGCGGCCCAACCACTATTGGGGTCGCTAATCTTTTGCCAATTGAAAGTCGCGTTAGCTTTATAAAAGTATCCATCCCTGAGCGCATAGGTATTTGTTCCTGAGTCATCGATATAAACCTCTCGAACACCTCCTCCATACGGGCCATTAGCAGGTTGCCAACCAAAATTTATATAGGGTGGCAATGTAGCTGGGTCAACCAATAAAGATGCAGTATTCTTCAGTGCCGGTGAATTGTATGTTGCGGCATAAAAATCGCCTGCTCCGTCAACTGCGATATCGTTAATATAACTGTATGTTCCACTTGTTGGTATAGTAAAGCTTGCCCATGACTGGCCGTCATCCTGTGTAACATAAAGCGTACCTGAAGAACTGGCACAAATTCCTTTTCGGGCTCCATCTACCAGGCCGAATGCCATCGAATGCGAAAATGAAATGGTACCCCATGTACCTCCCTGGTTGCTGGAGTAGTATATGTTCAGGCGAGTGGCATAATAAACTTTGTTATTGTTAACAAACAGATTAACAAAGTAGTAGTTGTTCTGGTCTTCATCAGCATTTACCGGAATCGTTAATTTTACAGCACTACCTGTGACAGCATTGGCGAGCGTAATTTTATAAATTTCAGTTTTTGAAGGATTTACATCAGAATTATATATTCGAACATATAAAAGACCTCCCTCATCTTCGGCAATGCTAGTGTAATTGAAATTAGTGGGAAGGCCGGTTATTGTAATGGGAGTCCAGGAAATACCATCGGCTGATGAATACAATACGTTACCGTTTACACCATATACAGTTGTTCCCGATGGGGCTGCTGTATTATAAGTAACATCCTCAAGATAGCTTGTCGTGGTTGTCCACGCGTCACCATTGTTGGTCGAATAACTATAATACCCTGCCTGGTACCTCAACAATGTATTGGGTGTGCCAAATGGGAGCTTCAGTATTTTTCTATTAAATTGGTTACCGATATTCTTGAATGTCCAGACTACTCCTGCATTGTCAGAGTACCAATAACCATGACTATACCCTTCAGAAACTAAAATTCTGCCATTCGATGCAATCTCAACCTGCTCACCAAGAAAATAGTTAATACCCGAGTTTGCTATGGTCCAGGTTGCTCCACCATCCAATGTTTTAAAAACACCGTCTCCGGCAGTGGCTGCAAAGCCCTTTGTTGCCGTAGTAAAAATAATTTTAGCTGTTGGCGGATTACCATGATCTCCTGCAGGCCAGACCAATGAAGTCCATGAAGTTCCATCATTTGCTGTCACGTAAAGAGCTCCATAGTTATGATTGCCAAAGTAAATTTTTCCATCGGGAGCGACTGTCCAGCGAGTCCATCCAAAATTGCTATCCGTTATCACGGCAGTCTTTACGGAAGTGGGTGCAGTGGCAAAACCGTCTGTAGATTTATAAATATTATCGGAGACAGTAAGAAAAATGGTAGCAGGAGCTTTATACCCCAGGCGAATCCAATACTCATTAGCCTTTGAATGGACGACCGATACATTTGACGCTGCCCAAACTCCAGCCGCAAAGGCATGCTTCTTTACACCAACTACTTGATCAGCCATAAATAAATCACCAGCTGCGTTAGCAACAACATTGGATGTGCTATTTGAGCTAATCCTCACCCAATTTACGCCTCCGTCTGATGAGACATAAACACCGTTCCATCCAAAAATGGCAAAAGTGTTGGTAGTCACTTTGATTAAACCTTCTACGCCATAGAATTGTCCGGAAGCAGAAGCACTATTCAATTTTGTCCAATTGACTCCGCCATCATCTGATCTATAAAATGAGTTATAAGTAATGACGTAAAGTGAAGTACCGTCTACCAGTAAATCATACACCTGTAATGTAGCCGGTGTTGTCGGAACAAGTTGTGTCCAACTAACACCTTCGTTGGTAGAGGTGAAAATCTTTTCTGCAACAATTGTATACAGTTTATTGCTTCCATCCACTTCAATGTCTTTCATATCACCGCCCGAAGGCCCGCTTAATGCAGTCCACTGCGCTTGCGTTGTTATTGCGGAAAGAATGAGGAGTAAAACTATCAGGTATCGTTTTGTCATGGTCGTATTCCTTTGACTGTTTGTACAAGAATTCAAGATTAATTTGTTGGCAACGGAGGGTTGGGTATACCACCCTCGGAGCCTCCACCACCTTCACCACCACCCAGGAAGATCAGCGCTCCACCAACCGCGACTACAGGTAAAATTTTCACTACGAGTGGAATTTTGGGAGCAATCTTAAATGGTTTGCTAATCACAACTTCTTCGGGATTTTTCGGGTTGGAAAACCGCATGTGATAGTCCTTGCCAGTCTTTGTTTTGGGCGGCACGTGCCAGGTATAGTTTCCGTTATTGGCCAGGTTTCGTTCACCGCTGATACGCTCGTCTCCTTTATACAATTCAACATTTACCTGTCCGCTAGGGTCACCGGAGTGCCATACAACCTGGTAAGACTTTCCACGCTTATAAGAACTTTTCATTCCAGAGCCCTCCAGCCTCACAACTGGTATAAATACACGGCCTTTAATTTCCAGCGAAAGTTTGCCTTTATACGACCCGTATTCTTCGGTTATCCTCCATTCGATTTTTTTTGTTAAACCAGCCTTGATACCGGAGCCCACATCGCCACTGACTTTTGTTAGCGGGCCTGCAAAATTATCTTTGGAGCCGTATAAACTGATGAGGTACTCGTTGTTGGGATTGGAGTCTTCCAATTCGTAAGTTACGACAACCTTGTTCCCAGTTAATTCAACCTTAGAGATGGAGACTTTTTGTGCAAGTAGGGCATGGGAGGTAGCCATGGCCGCTACGAGAGTAAATAAATATTTCATAGCAGAGGGGTCTTCCTTAGTAAATCTATGAAATGCCTTAAGAATTAACTATTTATTCGACATTTAATACCTTAGTGATTCTCAGTGTTTTAGGTCACCCAATTACTCAACGTCTCTTGTAATTTATTCACATTTTTAGCTCACTGGCTGGGTCGGTTGAATGTGAATGATTAATCAATAGCTGAGGTAACCCATCAAATTTGAATCGCTCGGAATACATTGATTTTTGCTAATGATATATTTTTTCACCCGCCTCAATTCGAATGTCGAGGATGTTTTCGGGGGGAGGAAAGGGACAAGAATAATTATCGTTGTAAGCACAGTAGGGATTGTATGCCTCGTTAAAGTCAAGAGTAATGGAGGTGCTGCCGGGCACTTTTTTGATATCTAAATATCGCCCAGCGCCATACGTTTCCACGGCACTTGTTTTATCAGCAAAGGCAAGAAAGAGTGTGCCGCGATAGGGACCCATGTCCATAATTTCAAGGATCAGCAATTTGTTTCGCTGACCCTGCATTTCAAATTCTGCGTAAGCATATTCGAGGTAACTCTTTTGCTTTTCATCGCTGGTGGGCAACGTAATGGCTTTTTTATTTTCGATAGGAGTGAGTGTCGCCTGAATTCTGTAGGCTGCATCGATCGGAAAGTAGTTTAATCCTTTAAAGGAATTAAGAGAATCGTTTGCAAAGGGAGAGTCTGCACCGCTGCGCATAGTATTGTCTTTTTCTTCGCGCAACTTTTGAATACTGGCTACATAAGCTTCACTGTTTTCATTACCACTGAACGAATAGTAGATGGTGATAACGGCAATCAGAACAATGCCAATAATAATGATCGATTTTACTTTCATAACTGTTACTTGAAATTTATCATGACTCTCCTCAGCTGCTCAACTCGCAACTCCCCATCTCCTTAAAACTACATTAACCCCTCATCTGCAAAGCTCATATATTTTTTGCCGGCAATAATCAGATGGTCTAACACTTCAATTTCAAGCAACCTGCCAGACTCTTTTAGTTTTCTGGTGAGATCAATATCTGCTTTACTTGCCGATAAATTTCCTGACGGGTGATTGTGGGCAAGGATAATTCCACTTGCCAGTTCCTCCAACGCTATTTTGAAAATAATTTTTGGATCAGCCACTGTTCCAGCTACTCCACCCTGACTTATCTGATGTTTTTTGATGACACGATTCGCGCGGTTGAGCAGCACGATCCAGAAAGCTTCATGCGGAATGTCTAATAACTCGGCTTTCAGTAACTCGTAAATATCTTTTGAGCCTGTAATTTTTGGACGCTCTTCGGTTGTTGTTTCTTTTCTTCTTCTGCCCAGTTCAAGTGCACTTACAATGGTGACGGCTTTTGCTTCTCCAATCCCTTTTATTTTGGTGAGATCCTTTACCGAGAGCCGTGCGAGTTCATTAAGGTCATTGCTGACCGATTGCAACATGGCTTTGGCTACATCTACTGCACTTAAAGAAGCGGTGCCTGTACCTAACAGAATAGCGATGAGTTCAGCATCGGAAAGGGCTGCCTTACCCTTCATCAGAAGCTTTTCGCGAGGCCTGTCTTCAACTGCCCAGTTTTTAATGTTCAGAGATTGAGTCTTCGCTTTATCCATTATCTAAAAATAGAAAACCCGCCCTGCTTTAAGCAAGGCGGGTTCCATTTTATCTAATGAAAAATGACTTATGCGAGTTTGTTCGCCAACTTAGCCAATTTCGACTTTTGGTTAGCGGCCTTTTTCCAGTGAATGATGTTCTTCTTAGCCAGCTTGTCAATTTTTGACGAAACATCCTTTAACTTAGCTTCTGCTTCTGATTTAACTGTAACTGCCTTCAATTCCTTAACGGCTGTACGGGCTGTTTTGTGCTGATAGCGGTTTCTCTCCCGCTTAACTTCATTTGCACGAATTCTCTTTTCTGCTGACTTATGATTTGCCATATCTGTTTTTCAAAAATAGGACTGCAAAGGTATTAAAAGAATTTAGAATTCGGAACCGGGAATGTAGAATTTGATTTTAATGCGTTTAGGAATGAAAAACCACGTTTTTGGTAGTGTTTTACTTGTTTTTATATTTCTGCTCCATTGCTCCTGGGGGTTTTACGCCCATAAGCAGATCAACCGCCTGGCAGTTTTTACCCTTCCGGGGGATATGATCGGCTTTTATAAGAAGAACATTCAATACATCACCGATGCTGCAGTAAACCCCGATCGGAGAAGGTATGCTGTACCGGATGAGGCACCCCGTCATTATATTGATTTAGACCATTATGGAGACAGTGCTCTTTACAAGATGCCCAGCTATTGGAAAGATGCTGTTGCAAAACATACCGAAGATACTTTGAAAGTCTATGGAATTGTACCATGGCATGTGAACGTCATGTTTTACCGTCTACGTGATGCGTTCATGACAAAAGATCCAGCCCGAATATTGAACATTTCGGCAGACCTGGGTCACTACATTGCCGATGCCCATGTTCCGTTGCATACTACAGAAAATTACAACGGCCAGCTGACAGGCCAACATGGGATTCACGCCTTCTGGGAATCACGATTGCCTGAACTGTTTGATAAGCATTACGACTTTTTTGTAGGAAAAGCTGAGTATGTGAAAAACCCCCAGCTGACGATATGGAAAGCTATTGAAGAATCAAACCAACACGTAGATTCGGTACTCGCAATTGAAAAAAGGTTAACTGAAAAATTTGGAGAGAAGAAATATTCATTCGAAACAAAAGGAAAGCAAACCATGAAAGTTTACGCTGTTGAATTTTCTACTGCCTATCATGAAGCACTCAGGGGAATGGTTGAGCAGCGAATGCGAGGAGCCATTGAAATGACCGGAGATTTTTGGTACACCGCCTGGGTAGATGCCGGTCAACCTGATTTGAAATCACTGATCAATTATAAGCCCACAGCAGAAGAAATTGCTGCTAGGAGAAAAGAATTAGAGGAGTGGAAGCAGGAGCGGTTAAAGGTGAGGGAACACGAAAGTGAAAGTAATCAGTAATCAGTAATCGGTTTTAACCTGTCCACCGAATACCGATTACCGATCACCGAATACCGACTACTGCTTCACCGGGTAGTAGATTTCCGTCACCCACTTCGCTGTATCTTTTTCCGTCATCGGATCAGTAATGTATACCTCGTAAGGAACGCCACTTATTTCTAATTTTTTGAAAGTGATATACTGAACAATCTGTTCGTGAGTGGCCATCATCGTATTATAATCACCTTTGTGTATTGCTTTCACAGCCTTGCCGCCTGAAATTTGCGTCACTTTATATTTTGCAGGCACCTTTGCATCTGCAGCAACAGGAAAAGCACAGACCATTTCCATTTGCTTGGTGGTTTCATCCCACTTAGGATATAACGCAATTGCTGGACCTGTCATCGCGACCTTTGCTTTCCCAAGTGCAGCGCCTAACTCTCCATAAGATTTTCCCATTTGTGCGTTGATGGCTTCAGCATTTTCATAACTCATCGTAGTGCTGATACCAACGTAGCTGATGGGTTGTGTCTCTTCTTCGCTGATCGGAACCGAGAACTTTGGCTTGGCTTCCGCAATTTCTTTCAGTTTGCTCAGGTTGTAATCAAAAGCTTTTTCCATTTCGCTCGGGAAAAAGACCGCACCCATCCACCGCATAAAGGGATTCATTCCGAAATCGGTAGCAAAACTTATGGTAACCTTTGTGTTTTCGCCCTCAGGTTCAAATGTGTATTTGGCCTTGGATGGCTCGGGAGACTGCATGAAAAATAAATCGGCTGAAATGGAGGCAGCAGGATTGCTTTCTGTTACCTGGAGTTTTCCTTCGCCAACTTTGCTATTTCCGCTCCATTCATACGTTGCCCCCGTTCCGGATTTTTGTTCACTGTAGGTGATTTTCATTTCGGGGTCAAGCGAATGCCAATAGTCCCAGTTGTTCCATTTTTCAAGGTCATTGACTTCTTCGAAAACATACTGAGGTGCTGCATTGATCGTAGCGCTTCTCGCGATCTCAAATTTGCTCGGTAATACAAAACCGATAATCAATAGAACTACGATTACGCCAACAATTCCAATAAGGATTTTTTTAATCATATGATTTTTGGTTTAATTATTTATTGAGGTCTGTTTGTGTTGAGTTTGAAGAACGGACTCCAGGGGGAATATGAATAAGAGTCCCTACATTTCATCTTACCAATACCGCAATTCACCCTGTTTTAACTGCTTTCAGCGCTTTCGGAATTAGTCTCATCAAGTTAGTAAAAAATTATACCTCCCAAAAAGGTTGAATTTCTCTCGGAAAATGAGAAAATTGAATGAACCAAAACCTTCCAAGTCATGAGTCTATTCACCGATCCAAAACGTATTCCTGAAAATTACGGACTTCGCATTGCGGCTGGATTAATCATTTATTTCATGATTATGAAATTTACCGGCCTGTTATACACCGTTGAGTTGCGCATGGGAAATTTTGTGTTCCTGACAGCCGGAATATATTATGCTCTGAAGAAATTCAAAGCAACACACGATGATCACATGAACTATTTCAGGGCTTTAGTGACCGGTGTAGCTACCGGTGCCATTGGCTCTATAATTTTTGCAGCTTATTTCTGGGTTTACGTATCGTTCATTGATACTGCTTTTATGCAATACATCATTGACAATGAGCCGATGGGACGTTTTTTGAATCCATACATTTCTGCTTTTATTGTTGCACTGGAGGGTGTGTTCTCCGGATTGCTGGTGACGTTTATCCTGATTAATTACATTACAACCGATGAGCCCACGCAGGGCGGATAATTCCGTTCTTCACATTAAAATATTTAGAAAACCTGTCAGTTTACCTCGACAGGTTTTTTACTTTTGGAGAACAGCTAAGAACTTAGATGATTTGAAGTTTGAGGTTTGGAATTTGAGATTTGGAATTTAGAATTACTATGCGTTATAAGAAAATAGACAAATCACTTTTTGTAAATAATCGTAAACGGTTTGTAAAAGAATTAAAATCCGGCTCGGTTGCAGTATTTAATTCGAATGATGTCATGCCAACCAATGCCGATGGCACGATGCGATTCCGGCAGAATAACGATTTATTTTACCTGACAGGCGCTGATCAGGAAGAAACCATTCTTGTACTGTGCCCCGATTACCCGGATAAGAAATTTCGTGAGGTACTTTTTGTACGTGAAACCAGTGAGCTGATCGCCACCTGGGAAGGTCATAAACTCACCAAAGAAGAGGCGCGTAAATTAACGGGAATTGAAACAGTACTCTGGACATCAGAATTCCATCGGATATTTAACACCATGATGGTGATGGGTGGTGTTGAACACGTGTACCTCAACACCAATCAACATTATCGTGCAGAAGTAACGATCGAAACACGCGATGCACGTTTCATTAAATGGTGTAAAGAAAAATACCCGCTGCATCAGTACCATCGATCCGCACCGATACTAGCTCAGCTCAGAGCCATTAAATCAGAAGAAGAAATAAAATGTTTGCAGCAAGCATGTGATATTACCGAAAATGCCTTCAGAAGGGTATTAAAATTTGTGAAACCCGGGGTGATGGAGTATGAAATAGAGGCTGAATTTATTCATGAGTTTCTCCGAAATGGTTCGCGGGGTTTTGCATACGAGCCCATTATAGCAAGTGGCGCAAATGCATGTGTGCTGCATTACATTGAAAACAGCAGGGCATGTAAGAATGGCGATGTATTATTATTGGATGTGGGGGCCGAGTACGCTAACTATAATGCCGACATGACACGCACCATTCCGGTGAATGGCAAATTCACCAAACGTCAGAAAGAGGTATACAATGCAGTGTTGCGCGTGAAGCAGGCAGCCATGAAATTATTAGGGCCAGGAGAGTATTATTTTGAATACCACAAAGAGGTGCAAAAGATTATGGAAAGTGAGTTGATAAAATTGAAACTCATCGATAAAACGGATGTGAAAAAGCAATCTCCGGAGAAACCGTTGTTTGCAAAATACTTTATGCATGGTACAGGTCACCATTTAGGATTAGATGTTCATGACACCGGTAACATGTTTGATAAAATGCAGGTGGGTATGGTCTGGACTGTTGAACCCGGAATCTATATCAAAGAAGAAGGCTTGGGTATTCGCCTTGAAAACAATGTGGTGATCACCAAAAAGGGTGTGCGCGATTTGATGAAGAATATCCCGGTGGAAGCCGAAGAAATCGAAGAGTTGATGAATTCAAAATGAAATTTTTAAAAAGAACCGTCATTGTCTGTGTATTTTTTCTGATTGCATCCCTCGTTCAGGCGCATGAGTTTTGGCTTCAGCCGGCACGTTTTAAGTTTAAGGTTGGAGATACCATGGATTTTAATTTCATGGTAGGAGCTAATTTTGAAGGTGAGTTCTGGGATTTAAAAAGACAAAAGGTTGCGCGCCTGTTACATCTTTCGGGTGGTAAATCCGAAAATCTTATTAATTCACTTCAGGAAGGAAAAGGAAAAAAAGTGTCAGTTGTTCTTCAGGAGGAGGGGACCCATCTGATTACGATGCAGAGCAATAACTCATTTATGAAGATGGACGGGGAGGAATTCAACGCTTATTTAAAAGAGGATGGATTGGATGAAATTCTTGAAGTGCGTACCAAATTAGGAAAGCTGGCTGATTCAGCGCGAGAGAACTATGCACGCTGCGCGAAATTACTTGTGCAGGTTGGAACTCAGACGGACGATACCTACAAAGTTGTAATAGGGCTTCCTTTGGAAATTGTTCCGCTTTCAAATCCGTATGCGATTAAGAAAACAGATGAGTTGAAGTTTAAGGTATTGTTTCAGGGAAAGCCATTGTCATTTGCACAAATGAAGGTTTGGAATAAGGGTGAAGGAAAGACTTTTGTACAGAATATTTATACCGATAAAGAAGGAACCTTCACCACACGCCTGTCAAACTCGGGCATGTGGATGGTGAGCACTGTAAAAATGATTCCTTCAAAACAAGCTACGGCCGACTGGCAGAGCTTTTGGGGGACATTGGTTTTTGGATTATAGATAACATGGATAAAATAAATTCTGACAAAGCACCGGAGCCTGTGGGTTTATATCCACATGCACGCAAGGTTGGAAACCTGCTTTTTCTTTCCGGAGTAGGCCCTCGAAAAAAAGGCTCCAAAGATATTCCGGGCGTTACACTGGATGAAAAAGGAAACATCGTTTCGTACGACATCGAACAGCAATGTCATTCTGTTTTTCAAAATGTTAGATATATTCTGGAAGCCTCAGGGTCCAAGTGGGAAAATCTTGTTGATGTAACAGTGTTTCTGACCAACATGAAAAAGGATTTTCCGATCTATAATAAAATCTATGCGGAGTATTTTAAAGATAACCTTCCGTGCAGAACAACCATTGAAATTCTTTCGTTGCCAACACCCATAGCCATTGAGTTAAAGTGTATCGCAACCATCTGAGGATGGTAAATACCAAATCTCAAATGCCAAATTCCAAATATGTGGGTTTGTTATTTGATGCTTGTGATTTGGAATTTTAGTTCAGTTTATACTGCAAAGCTTTCTCCGCAACCGCAAGTGCGCGAAGCATTCGGATTAATGAATTGAAATCCCTTGCCGTTCAGGCCGTCAGAGAAATCCAGAACGGTTCCCAACAAATAAAGGAGACTTTTCTTGTCAACTAAAATTTTCACGCCCTTGTCTTCGAACACCTGATCGGCAGGGTTGATTTTGTCGTCAAAATTAAGGTCATACATCAAACCTGAACAACCACCACCTTTTACAGAAACACGAACGTTGTGCTGCGGAGTGCGACCTTCCTGTTGCAGCAGCTCTCCAATTTTTTCTTTGGCTTTATCAGTAACGGTGATCATAATCAGGAAATAGGATTTAATACAACACTGAATACGGTGTTCGTATTCATATCGCGGCCGTAGTATAATTTCTGCAGCGCGTCCATGATGTTGCCGGCCTTAAAGTAGGAGGTGTGCAGTTCTTTATCATTCTTGGCTACCCACTGAATGGTGTAGCTGTTTTCTTTCTCTTTATAATTCTGGACATAAGTCAGCATTTTACGGAGTGCATCCAGTTTGTCGATCCCCGTTGAGGAATGAAACAAAAACGCCTGGTTGTGCCGTGGGTTAATGGTGATCAAGTCGAGCTTGATTTTTCCATCCTTTGTTGAATATTCGAACACAAGGTCTGAGGTACGCAGGCCCAAATAATCCTTCACTTCCTGTTGGATCCGGGCTGCTTCTACGTGCATTTCGCTGCTGGTTTCTATTATTGCCATGAATTCAAGTCAGAAACTTTCGTAAGCCTTAAAAAGTTTCCCATTTTGATGCAAATTTAACAATTATGGAAAAACTCGAGCATATCGGTATAGCAGTAAAAAACCTCAATCAGGCCAATGATCTTTTTGCGAAGTTATTGGGCCGTCCGCATTACAAGGTTGAAGAGGTCGAATCTGAAGGGGTGAAGACCTCTTTTTTTGAAGTGGGGGGTGTAAAAATCGAGTTGTTGGAGGCTAGTAGGGAAGATTCGCCCATAGCGAAGTTTATTGAAAAGCGAGGTGAAGGTGTTCATCATCTGGCGTTCGAGGTTCAGAATATTAAAAGCTCCATTCAGGAGTATGAGAAGGAGGGATTTGCGCTCATTAATCAGGAGCCAAAAAAAGGTGCAGATAACAAAATGATTTGTTTTCTGCACCCTAAATCAACTGGTGGGGTTTTAATCGAGTTGTGCCAGGAAATACAATGAAATTAAAATTTCGGCTTTGGCACTTCCTTTTGGCCGAATTGAAGAGCATTATAATATTTTAGTTTCCGCTTACCCTTGGCAGTTTTGTAAGCCGGTTTTTCAGAAGCACACGAGGAGATAACGATCAAAGCCACGACAAGAAACGCAATCATCCTTTTCATGTTTTTGGAATTAGGTTTATGCATAGATACCAGCTATTCAGCACAGAAATCGTTGAAATTGGGTTATAACCTTACCTTTGCGTGACGAGCCGTCAGCGCTATCGCTGAAAAGCCGGTTACAACAGTTAGTACGTATGAGTGAAAACCGATCAGAAATCAGTCAACTTGGTGAATTTGGCCTTATTGACCGAATCAGTAAAAAATTTAAGATTCAGAATCCAGGTTCAGTTTTAGGGATTGGAGATGATGCTGCTGTGTTAGAAAGCGGAGATGATTATACGCTTGTGTCGACCGATTTGCTTGCCGAAAATGTTCATTTCGATTTAGCATACACACCCCTCCAACACCTGGGATACAAAGCGATTTCAGTAAATGTATCTGACATCGCGGCCATGAATGGTAAGGCTGAACAAATTGTTGTGAGTCTTGCGCTGAGCAATCGTTTTTCCATCGAAGCAATTGATGCATTGTACGAAGGGATTCGGGCAGCGTGTGAGCATTACAAAGTTGACCTCGTGGGTGGCGACACAACTGCATCACGATCAGGATTAATCATTTCGATAACAGTTATCGGCAAAGTTAAAAAGGAGAAAATCGCGTATCGAAGCGGTGCAAAGCCGAATGATATTATTTGTGTGACAGGCGATCTTGGGGCAGCCTTCATGGGATTGCAAATATTGGAGCGTGAGAAAGAAGTTTTTAAAGCAGATCCAACCATGCAGCCAGCGTTGGGAAAATATGAATACCTGGTAGGTCGCCAGTTGAAATCCATCGCGCGCACCGATATTATTTTTGAACTGGAAGAGTTAGGTGTAAAACCAACCTCCATGATTGATGTATCAGATGGTTTAGCCTCTGAACTATTTCACATTGGCAAAAACTCAAGGGTGGGTGTTCGTATTTATGAAGATAAGATTCCTGTTGATGAACAGACCTATAATACAGCAGCGCTTGAATTTAAAATTGATCCGGTTACTTGTGCGCTAAATGGTGGTGAAGATTACGAATTACTGTTTACCATCAGTCAGCAGGACTTTGAAAAAGTAAAAAACCATTCCGATATACACATGATTGGCTATGTTCATGAAAAAGCAAATGAACATACAATGGTGACCAAGCAAGGAAATGTTGTAGCGCTTCAGGCTCAGGGGTGGGATCACTTTAAGCCTTAGCATGCGCTAGTGGCAGGTTGACGATAAACTCAGTGCCTTTGCCTTCTGTGCTGTTAACGGTCATTTGTCCGTGATTGATGTGAATGAATTTTCGGCATAAGATTAGTCCAAGACCCGTTCCTTTTTCATTCGAAGTTCCTTTTTTCAGGGGTAAATGATCTTCTACCATTAATTTTTCGATGTATGAAGAACTCATACCAATGCCTTCATCCTGCACTGTGATTTCAGCCTTTGTGTGATTTTTGGCTG